>CAZBYA010000012.1:0-45619 GCA_964496175.1 uncultured Gaiellales bacterium
TTCACGTGGAGCTAGGCGGACTCGAACCGCCGACCTCCTGGGTGCGATCCAGGCGGCTCGCACATCTGGGCAGGGGGAAGTGGTGTTGATCGCGGCCGCGATGATGATCTTCCCGGCTGCTGCGCTGGCGGGCGGCGACGTGACCGTGACTACCCATGCGGTCGGGCATGGGCAGGGCTCTGGTGCGACGGGCTACGTGCTGTGTTGCGGCGGCGGCGGCGGCAGCTACTGCAGCACCGCCCAGTACACGAAGACCGACGGCTTCGGCAACAGCCTGACCGACCACTACCAGTGGTGCTGGGACGGCTCGTCGATCTGGAACAACGGCGGTTGGTCGACCTACAACCCGTGCTGGGGGTTCTGCTCGTTCTCCGGCTACATGTACGACCGTGACCTCACCGGCGGGGCCTACGGGCACACCGTCGAGGCGGCGTTCAACGACATCGACATCGGCGTCTACAACTACACGGACTACATCTCGATCTGCATCCAGGTCAACGCTCAGGGCCAGGCGTGGCTCTGCTGATGACGTTCTGGAAGACCGTTGCCGCCGTGTTGGTCGCGATCGTGGCCGTCGTGCTCATCTGCGGCGTCGTCGTGGCCGTTGGCTTCGCGGTGCAGGGTGGCGAGCGCCCGGGTAACGGCACCGTCGTCGTGACGCCGTCGCACGGCTAGCGCGAGGCGGCGGACGGCATGAGCGATGCGGCCCTGTTCGTCCCCCGGGCCGGCAGGGCCGCTCTCTTCTTCGACTACGCCGCTGCGGGACTGCGGCTGCGCCGTGCGAGGTAGACCGCAGCCAGCAACGACGCGACGACCAGGGCGACGACGAGCGCGATCCAGAGAGCGCGCTCGTAGGTCGGTGTGCCGCCGTGCTGCGTGCAGCTGTTCGTGATCGTCGAGCCATCGGGAAGAACTGTGCTGATGCAGCCCTGCTGGCTCATGCCGCGGCTCAACGCGATCACCGAGAGGAAGGCGGGCAGCGCGAGTCCGCCCGGCACGAGCAGCGTGCCGATCAGCTTGTCGCGGGTCGTCCAGACGGTCGACAGCCAGAGCAGGATCGCGCCGATCAGCCAGCCGATCCCACCGAGGAAGCCTCCAACGAGCAGGAGCACGATCGCGACCATTTCCTGCGAGCGGCTGCGGGGCGCTGCCGCGGGAGGGCGCTCCTGCGCGTCCGCAGCGATCTGCTCCGGGTCGCCGAGCCGGTCGAGCAGTTCCCGCACGCGCAACTCGTTGTCCCCGCCCGGGGTCGCTCGCGAGGCCGCGATGTGCTCGGTGATCTCCTCGACGATCTCCTCGCGCTGAGCGCGCGGCAAACCGGACAGGGAGGCGCTCAGTCGCTTCAGGTAGTCCTCGACGAGCCGATCGCTGGTCTCGCTCATCTCGCAGCCTTCCTCTCGATGAAGTGGTCGACCGCAGCACGGAACCGCTGCCACTCGACGGCGAAGGTCGCGAGCGCGTCCCGCCCAGTGGCCGTCAGCCGGTAGTAGCGACGGGGAGGCCCGCTAGACGACTCGCGCCAAGTCGTCTCGACGAATCCGTCGCGACGGAGGCGGCTGAGCAGCGGGTAGATCGTGCCTTCGCTCGTGACCATGCCATCGACCTCGGCGAGCGAGCGCACGAGCTCGAAGCCGTAGCGCTCCTCTTCGGCCAAGAGCGCGAGCACGCAGTACTGCAGCGTGCCTCGGCGCATCTGCGCGAGTAGCCCTTCAGACGGAGGCGCCGCTACCATGCTGTAGAAGGTACCAGTGACTGCATAGCAGTTCAAGCAGCCGGGGTGTGTTGCCCCTCGCGCCGCCCTAGCTCCGAGAACGCGGGGACGTTGTGGGCAGGGTGGTCCTTCTGCTCCAGGACTGCTCCGAAAGAGCAGCCGCTGCAGACCCCCGATCAGACGGCGAAGGCCCCGGTTGCAGGGCCTTCAGCGATGGAGCTAGGCGGACTCGAACCGCCGACCTCCTGGGTGCGATCCAGGCGCTCTCCCAACTGAGCTATAGCCCCGGGGTTCGCGCGCAGTGTAGCCGCGGGGAGGCTTTACCGCACCCTCACAGGGTTCTCACCGCCTCTTCCAACGAGCCGGGAATGCCCGTTCGAAGGTATCGAAAGGAGAGGCATGACTCGGAAGCACAACCTGGCGGCGCTGGTCGCCGCCGGCGCCGTGACAGCCCTCGCCGTGGCGGGTTTCTCGACCGCGGCCGGCGGCTCGGCGCCCTCGAACCAGTCGCCCCCCACGATCTCCGGCACGCCACAGGAGGGGCAGACCCTGACGGCGCACGACGGGACGTGGAACGGGACGACGCCGATCACGTACAGCTACCAGTGGCGCCGCTGCGACTCGAACGGCGGCAGCTGCGCCGACATCAGCGGCGCGACCGACAAGACCTACACGCTGAAGGCGGTCGACGTCGGCAACACGCTGCGCGTGCGCGTGACCGCGAAGAACGCGGACGGCTCGTCCAGCTCGACCTCGGTGCCGACGGCCGTGATCCAGGCGGCGACGCCGAAGCCGCCTGTGTCCGTGAACGGCTGTCCGGTCGGCACCGGCACGGTCAACGTGAGCCAGCTGTCGCCGCCGGCGCGGCTGTCGATCGACCAGCAGTCGGCGTCGCCGTCGACGATCACGTCGTCGACGAGCGACCTGACGGTCAAGTTCCACGTGTCGGCGTGCAACGGGCGCTCCGTCCAGGGCGCGCTCGTGTACGCGACGGCCGTTCCGTACGAGCAGTTCTCGATCCCGGACGAGACGGCCACCGACGCGTCCGGCTGGGTGACGCTGACGATGCACCGCGACGTCGGCTTCCCGGCCAGTCGCCACCAGCAGCTGCTCGCGATGTTCGTCCGCGCGAGGCAGCCGGGCAACGACGTGCTCGGCGGCGTCTCCACCCGCCGCCTCGTCTCGTTCCCGGTCCAGCTCTAGCGCACCGCGGATCGGCCGCGCGCGCCGCCTACGATGCAGGCGGTGCGCGCGGTCGTCCTCGACGGCGACGGGCTCCCGGAGCTCGCGGAGCTGCCCGACCCGACGGGGCCGGGCCTGCTCGTGCATGTACGTGCCTGCGGGCTCTGCGGCTCCGACGTCGAGAAGCTCGGTCGCGCCGCGCCCGGCAGCGTGCTCGGGCACGAGGTCGCGGGCGAGCTCGAAGGCGGCGCGCGCGTGACGGTGATGCACCGCGTGCCCTGCGGGACGTGCGAGCGGTGCCTCGCCGGTCATGCCTCGACGTGCGGCGAGTTCCGCGCGCTGCGCATCGCGCCGGGCGGCTTCGCGGAGCGGCTGCGCGCGACGCACTGCGTCCCGCTGCCGGAGTCGTTCGGCGAGCTCGACGGGGTCTGGGTGGAGCCCGTCGCGTGCATCCTGCGCGCGGCCGAGCTCGTGCCGCGGGGGCGCGTGCTCGTCGTCGGCTGCGGCGCGATCGGCCAACTCTGGGTGCAGGTTCTGCGCGGGCGCGGCGACCAGGTGGCGGCGCTCGACGTCGTCGAGCGCCGGCTCGCGCAGGCGGAGCTGCTCGGCGCGTCGCCGGGCGACGACGACCCGGTCGCGGCCGCGGTCGTGACGGCTCCGGCGGGGACGAACGAGGCGCTGCGGCGGCTCGAGCCGGGCGGGACGCTGCTCGTCTTCGCGGCGCCCGAAGAGGAGCTGCCCGTCGCGCTCGACGCCGTCTACCGCAAGGAGCTGCGGGTCGTCGGCTCGCGCTCCGCGACGCCCGCCTTCTTCCGCGCGGCGGTCGACGCGATCCCGTCGCTCGTGCTGCCCGACGCGACCGTCCTGCCGCTGGAGCGGTTCGCCGAGGGCGTCGACCTCTACCGCCGCGGCGAGGCGCTGAAGGTCGTCTTCGCGCCGTGAGGGCCGCGCGCCTGTACGCGCCGGGCGACCTGCGCGTCGAGGAGGTGCCGCGGCCCGAGCCCGGGCCGGGCGACGTGCTCGTGCAGGTGGAGGTGGCGCTCACCGACGGCACTGACCTGAAGACGTACCGGCGCGGCCACCCGCTGCTCGCGCGCTCGTCGCCCGCGCCGTTCGGGCACGAGTTCTGCGGCCTCGTCGAGGGACGGCGCGTGGTCTCCGCCAACTCGGCCCCGTGCGGCGACTGCGACGGGTGTGCGCGTGGCGGGCAGTGCCTGCGGCTCGAGTTCCTGGCCGGCGCCTACGCCGACTGGCTCGTCGTGCCCGAGCGGATCGCGGCGGTGAACCTGCACCCGGTGCCGCCGGGCCTCGCCGCGGAGGTGGCGGCGATGGTCGAGCCGCTCGCGTGCTGCCTGCGCGGCGTTGAGCGCGCCGGCGTGCAGGCGGGCGACCGCGTGGCGGTGCTCGGTGCGGGGCCGATCGGGCTGATGCTGGCGGCGTGCGTCGCCGATGCGGGCGGGTGGCCGGTGCTCGTCGGCGGCCGGGAGGAGCGGCGTGCGCTCGCCGCCGATTTCGGCGCCGAGGTCGGCGACGGGAAGGGCGCGGACGTCGTGGTCGAGGCGGCGGGCACCGAGGGCGCCTGGTCGGACGCGCAGGCGCTCGTCCGTCCCGGCGGCACCGTGCTCCTCTTCGGTGGGCTGCCCGCGGACGCGCGGCCGTCCGTCGACGCGTACCGGCTGCACTACGAGGAGACGACGCTGCGCGGCTCCTTCCACCACACGCCCGCGACCGTGCGCGCCGCGCTCGGGTTCCTCGTGAGCGGCGCCTACCCGTGGGAGCGGCTGATCACCCATCGCGTCCTGCTCGAGGACCTGCCGGCGCTGTTCGCCGACCCGCCCCGTGACCTCCTCAAGGCCGCCGTCACTCCGTGAGCTGAACCGCACCCTGCTCGCGCGGCAGCTGCTGCTCGAGCGGAGGCGGATCTCGGTGGCCGTTGCCGTGCGGCGGCTCGTCGCGCTCCAGGCGCAGTACCCGCCGTCACCGTACGTCGCGCTCTGGACGCGCCTCGCCGGCTTCCGCAAGGAAGCGCTGAGCACGAGCCCGGACGTCGTCTGGGCCGGAACGCTCCGCGGCACGCTGCACGTGATGAGCTGCGCGTTGTACCCGGCGATCGCAGCGGGCGCGATCGAGTCGCGCCGCGGCCGCACCGAGAACCTCGGCGTCGATCTCGAAGCGCTGCGCGATGCGCTGCCGGACGAGCCGCTCTCGCGGCAGGAGATCAGGGCGATCGCAGCGCGTGCGCTGGGGACCGACGACGAATGGACGGTGGCGTTCGCGCTGCGGGCACTGCCGTTCGTCCGTCTGCCGCCTCGAGGGCCGTGGCCGCACACCAAGCCGCCGCCGTCGATCCCCTGGCGGCAGCCACTGCCGGAGGCGCAGGAGGCATCCACGCAGGTCGTGCATGCCTACCTCGCGGCGTACGGGCCCGCGACCCGCGAGGACATCGAGCAGTTCACCGGCTTCCGGGTTCGCCAGATCGAGCCCGCGCTCGACGGCCTGCGCGAGCGCGACGGGCTGTGGGACGTCCCCCGGGCGCAGCGCGTCGCAGGCGATGCGCCGGCGCCCGTGCGGTTCCTGCCGGCGTTCGACTCGATCATCCTCGCCCATCGCGACCGCTCGCGGATCGTCCCGCCTGAGTACGCCGAGGCCGTCTTCAACAAGAAGAACGCGACGACCAAGAACGTGTTCACGGTGGACGGCTTCGTCGCCGGCGCGTGGCGCGTCGAAAGGCGCCGGCTCGTCGTCGAGCCGTTCGCGCCGCTGCCCGCGAAGTGGCGCCGCGAGGTTGACGCGGAGGGGGAGCGTCTGCGCGCCTGGTACCTCGCATGACGTCGCTCGAGCTCGCGGCGGGGAACAACGCCGAGTGGTGCGACGCCTTCTGCCGAGCGCACGGGGTCGTCGGCGTCTTCGACGAGTGGCTGTGGACGAGCCCGAGTCGCACGCCGCCGCTCTACCCGGACGCGGTCACGCTGGCGCCCGGCGTCGCGGCGACCGAGGTCCTGGCCCGGGTCGACGCAGGCGGCGGCTGCTCGGTCAAGGACAGCTTCGCCGATCTCGACCTCCGGGTGCACGGGTTCGACGTCCTCTTCGAGGCGCAATGGCTGCTGCTCGAGCACGCGGACGCCGACGCGGCGGGCTGGGGTCGCGTCGAGGGAGAGGCGGAGCTTCACGAGTGGGAGGTCGCATGGGGCCCGTCGCCGACCGGCTCGGCGTTCTTCGTGCCCGCGCTGCTCGCGACGCCGCAGGTCGCGTTCCTTGCGCGCCGCGACGACCGCCGCGTTGTCGCCGGCGCGATCGCGAGCCGCAGCGAGGGCGTGATCGGACTGAGCAACGTGTTCGGCGCGCGCGACGACATCGCGGAGTCGTACGCGGGTGCGGCCGCGCTCGCACAGCGGCTCTTCGGGCCGCTGGCCGTCGTCGGGTACGAGTCCGGTGCGCCGCTCGCCGCCGTGCGCCGCGCAGGCTTCGCCGCGATCGGGGGCCTGCGCGTCTGGGCGAAGGGCTAGACGGCGAAGAGCGTCAGCTCGGGCTCGCGCTCGCCGCGCAGGAGCGCGAGATCGACCTCGGCGCAGCCGATGCCGCGCTGCTCGGCGAGCGCGACCGCCTGCGGCTTGATCGCCTGGGCGGCGAGGATGCCGCGGCACGCGGCGCGCGCGGGGTCGGCGCGGATGCAGTCGAGGTAGCGGCTCAGCTGCTCGACCGCCTCGATCGTCCCGATCCGCTTGATCTCGATGGCGACCCAGCCGTCGTCGGCGTCGCGGCACATCAGGTCGACGGGCCCGACGTCCGTCGGCCACTCGCGCTTCACGAGCCGCAGGCCTTCCTCCACGTGCGTCGGGTGGTCGGCGAGCAGGAGCTGGAGGTCGCGCTCGACGCCGTCCTTCTCGAGCGCCGCCGCCTCGCCCATGTCGTGCGTGACGTCGGACAGCACCTCGACGAGGCGGATCTCGAGCCGGTCCTCGCTGCGGCCGGCGCGCTTGCGGACGACGAGCGACCCGGCGCCGTCCTCGATCACCGTGGGCGGGGTCATCCAGTTGAGCGGCTTGTAGCCGCCGGCGTCGGCGTGCACGAGCACGGAGCCGTCGTCCTTCAGCATCAGCAGGCGGGTCGACTCCGGCAGGAAGGCGGTCAGCCGGCCGGTGTAGGTGACCTCGCAGCGGGCGACGATCAGGCGCACCGCGCCACCGTACTGTCCCTTCCGGACGTGTCCGCGCTCTGAGCCAGGACGCGTCCCGACGGGACGCGTCCTGGAGTAGGGTCGCGCCGTGGGCGCACCCGTCGGAGAGCGGCTCGTCGCCGCGATCGCCGCGCAGGACGCGGCGGCCCTCGCCGCCTGCTTCGCCGACGGCGCCGAGCTCCGCGCGCTGATCCCGCCCGGGCTGCGCGAGCGCACCGGCGCCGCCGAGGCCGCCGAGCTGGTCCACGCCTGGTTCGCCGACTCGACCGAGCTCCGCCTGCTCGAGTCGCACGTGGAGGAGCTGTCCGATCGCCTCCACGTCACCTACCGCCTCGAGGGTGTCGAGGACGGCGAGCCGTACGTGGTCGAGCAGCAGCTCTACTGCACGGTCGCGGGCGACGCGATCGTGCAGGCGAACCTGCTCTGCTCCGGCTTCAGGCCCGCCTGATCAGCGTCATCCCGTCGCGCACCGTCAGCAGCACCTGCACGCTGCGCGGGTCGGCCGCCACGTGCTCGTTGAACCGGGCGATGGCGGGCGTGCCCGAGACGACGTCGCCGCCCGCGAGCGCGTTGTCGGCCACGATCAGGCCGCGCTCCGCGAGCCGCGGCAGCACCGCCTCGTAGTAGTCGACGTAGCCGCCCTTGTCCGCGTCGATGAAGACCAGGTCGAACTCGCCCTCCAGGCCGGCGATCGTCTCGAGCGCCGGGCCGACGTGCAGCGCGATCCGGTCGCCGTAGGGCGAGCGGTCGAACCACGACTGCGCGAACGCGGCCCGCTCGGGGTCGAGCTCACACGCGTCGATCCGGCCGCCCGCCGGCAGCGCCGCCGCCATCGACAGAGCCGAGTGGCCGCTGAACGTGCCGATCTCGAGGACGCGCCGCGGCTGCGCCGCCCACACGAGCAGCTCGAGGAAACGCCCCGCGACCGGGCCGGTGAGCATGGCGGCGTGACCGAGCTCGCTCCGCGTCGCCGCGTCGAGCTCCGCGAGCAGCGGCTCGTGCGGCGACGAGAGCCTCGCCGCGTACTCCTCGATCCGCGGGTCGACGATCTCCATCAGCGTTCGAGGCGCGAGCCGCCGACGATCGCGTCGCCGCCGTCGTGGAAGCGCACCCACGCCTTGCCCTTGCCGTCGTAGTCGGCGGACCAGACGATCAGCGTCGCGTCCCGGCCAGCGACGCGCACGTGCTCCGTCCCCTCGGGATCCGCGCCGCGCCACACGCGGACGAACGGGTTGTGCTCCCACTCGTAGCCGATCGTCGTCTCGTCGGTGTGGCCGGGCAGGACGCGGCGGTCGTGCGGCATCGCCATGTAGACGTCCATCACCGCGCTGCGGATCTCCTCGAAGTCGCCGCCCCCGACGGCACCCTTGAAGAGCGTGTCGCCCGAGAAGACGGCGTGCTCGTTGACGACGAAGCAGACCATGTCGTCGGAGTGGCCCGGCGTCGGGATCGCCTCGATCTCCAGGGCGCCCGACTGCAGCGACCCGCGGACGACCGGCAGGCCGAGCTCGCCCTCGTGCGCGACGTGGTCCGGGTGTGCATGCGTCCGAAGGACGTGCGTGGGTGTCACCCGCCACCCTTCGGCCGTCCGCAGGAGCGGCTCGAGCGGCGCTCCCGAGTCGACGAACACCGCCGTCCCGCCGGGCTCGTCCGCGACCAGGTAGGCGTTCGAGAGCCAGCTCGAGTCCATGCTCCGGGCGACCAGCACGTCGTTAGGCTAGTCGTCGGAATCCGACCCAGGAGACGAGACACATGCCGGGGCTGATGGGACGCGCCACCACGATCGTCAAAGCGAAGTTCTCGAAGCTGCTCGACCGCGCCGAGAACCCTGCCGAGACCCTCGACTACTCCTACGAGGAGCAGCAGCGCCAGCTCCAGAACGTCAAGCGCGGGATCGCCGACGTGACGACGGCGAAGAAGCGCCTGGAGCTGCAGTACACGACGATGCAGCAGCAGGCGGACAAGCTCGACGGGCAGGCGCGCGAGGCGCTGAAGGCGAACCGCGAGGATCTCGCGCGCGAGGCGCTGACCCGCAAGGCGGCGATCCAGGGGCAGCTCGACTCGATCATGCAGCAGGGTCAGCAGCTCGAGGCCCAGCAGCAGAAGCTGATCGAGGGCGAGCGCACGCTCCAGGCGAAGGTCGAGGCGTTCCGGACGCAGAAGGAAGTCATCAAGGCGCAGTACTCGGCCGCCGAGGCGCAGGTGCGGATCGGCGAGGCCGCGACCGGCATCGGCGAGCACATGGCGGACGTCGGGCTCGCGATCCAGCGCGCGAAGGACAAGACCGAGGACATGCAGGCGCGCGCGAACGCGATCGAGGAGCTGACGGCGGCGGGCGCGCTCGAGGACTACACCGCCCAGGGCGACGACATCGACCGGCAGCTCGCGCAGATCACGCAGGGCGGCCAGGTCGACGACGAGCTCGCGAAGATGAAGGCGGAGCTGGGGCAGGGCCAGGCGCCGGCGAAGGAACTGCCGCCGACGGCCGAGGCGGCGCCGGAGGAGGAGAAGCAGACGTGATCGTGAGGCTCATGGGCGAGGGGCAGTGGCGCGTCGACGACACGCTCCAGCACCGGCTGAACGAGCTCGACGAGGAGGTCGCCCGGGCGATCGAGGCGGGGGACGAGCGGGCGCTCTGGCAGGGGCTCCAGGCGCTCGCGGACGCCGTCCGCGAGGGCGGCGAGCGCCTGCCCGACGAGGAGCTGACGGCCTCCGACGCGATCATCCCGCCGGAGGACCTGTCGCTCGAGGAGGCGCGCGAGCTGATGACCGGGGAGGGCCTGATCCCCGACCTGCCGCTCTCGTCGTGAGCCGCGCCGTAGTCCTCGCCGCGCGCCCGCAGGGCGAGCCGCAGGCGTCGGACTTCGAGCTGCGCGACGTGCCCGACGCCGACCCCGGCGAGGGCGAGGTCGCCGTGCGCAACGTGTTCGTCTCCGTCGACCCGTACATGCGCGGACGCATGACGGGGATCCGGACGTACGTCGGCCCCTACGAGCTCGGCGACCCGATCGACGGCGGCGCCGTCGGCCGTGTCGAGGCGTCGAACGACGCCCGCTTCGGGCCGGGCGACTGGGTGCTCTCGCAGCTCGGCTGGCGCGAGCGCGGCGTCGCACCCGGCGACGCGCTGCGCGCGCTCGACCCGTCGGTCGCGCCGCCGTCGACCGCGCTGGGGGTGCTCGGGATGCCCGGCCTGACCGCCTGGGTGGGGCTCGTCGAGATCGGGCAGGTGCAGGCGGGCGAGACGTTGTACGTCTCGGGCGCCGCGGGCGCCGTCGGCAGCACCGCCGTGCAGATCGCGCGCCTCAAGGGGCTGCGCGTGATCGGCAGCGCCGGCTCGCCGGAGAAGGTCGAATGGCTGCGCTCGCTCGGCGTCGAGGCCTTCGACTACCGGACGACGAGCGCGAGCGTCGCGCTCGCCGACGGGATCGACGTCTACTTCGACAACGTCGGCGGCGAGCAGCTCGAGGTGGCGCTCGGCGCGCTTCGGCCGTTCGGCCGCGTGGTGGCGTGCGGCGCGATCTCCCGCTACAACGACCGCGGCCCCGCGCCGGGGCCGCGCAACCTGGCGTTCCTCGTCACGAAGCGGCTGCGCCTCCAGGGCTTCATCGTCACCGACCACGCGAAGCGCTACCCGGAGTTCGTCGCCGAGGTGGGCCCGTGGGTGCGGAGCGGCGACCTCGTCTACCGCGAGACCGTGCTCGAGGGGATCGAGCGCGTGCCGGAGGCGTTCGCCGGCCTCTTCCGCGGCGACAACATCGGCAAGATGCTCGTCCGCGTGAGCCCGGACGACTGACGGTCACACCGGCGCGTCGAAGAGCGCGAGCCAGCGTGTCAGGTCGGGCTCGATCGGCAGCTCCTGCTCGAGCTTCGCCTTCAGCTCGAGCTCGGTCGCGTTGTCGCGCTTCTCATCGCCGATCGGCACGAACGGCCAGAACGCGCCGCGCTTGAACCCGTAGATCCAGTAGACGGGATGCTCGCCGCCGTCGAACGTGAACGCTGCCGCCAGGAGCTGCGAGCCGAACCCCTTCGCGGTCAGCTCGGAGGAGACCGCGTGCACCGTGGTCACGAGGTCCTCGAGCTCGGGATCGTGGACGACGATCCAGTCGAAGCCGTACTCGTCGCTCTTCCGCTCCACCTGCGAGCCCGACTGCTGCGCCACCGCCTCGACGAGCTGGTCGACGTCGTCGAATGCGCTCCTGAACTCCCCCGACGACTGCGGCTTGAAGGCGATCGCGCCCGTGCCCGCGCTCTTCAGGCCGAGCTCGACCTGCAGGGTGACGGCGGCGGTCGTCAGCGCGAAGAGCCGGTCGTCCTTCGGCTCGCTGAGCTTCTTCCGCCCGAAGAGGACGTCCCGGACGCCCAACCCGCTACGCGACCGGCCGGCCCATCTCGCGGGCGATCTCGGCGAGCGCCGCGAGCCGCTTCTCGAGCGGCGGGTGGTCCATGAACAGCTCGGCGGTCGCGGAGCGGACCTTCGCCGGCACGATGAAGAAGGCGTTCATGCCTTCGACCTGGCGCAGGTCGCGGTTCGGGATCAGCGTCATCTGCGACGAGATCTTCTGGAGCGCGCTCATCAGGTACTCCGGCGCGCCCGTGATCAGCGCCGAGCCGCGGTCCGCGGCGTACTCGCGGTAGCGCGAGATCGTGCGGATGAGGATGAAGCTGACGAAGTAGACGACGATCGAGACGAGGAAGACGATCAACCAGATCGGCGGGCCGTTGTTGTTGTCCCGGCGGTCGCCGCCGAAGCCGCCGCCCCACATGCCGGCGTAGAGGCCGAAGCGCGTCAGCATTGCGGCGAGCATCGCGAAGAAGCTCGCCAGCGTCATCACCAGCACGTCGCGGTTCGCCACGTGCGACAGCTCGTGCGCGAGGACGCCCTCGACCTCCTTCGGCTCGAGGCGCTCCCAGAGGCCGGTGGTGACGCACACCGCGGCGTGGCTCGGCGAGCGGCCGGTGGCGAACGCGTTCGGCACCGGCGTGTCCATGATCGCGACTCTCGGCTTCGGCAGGTCCGCCATCGCGCAGAGCCGCTCGACCATGTCGTGCAGCTGCGGCGCCTCCTCGCGGGAGACGACCTTCGCTCCGGCGGCCGCCAGCGCGATCTTGTCCGACGTGTAGTACTGGAAGACGGCGATCGCGATCACGATCAGCAGCATCGGCGCCAGACCGACCTTCAGGACCGAGAAGAGGACGACCGCGAAGATCACGTAGAGCAGGCCGAGCAGCCCGCTCGTGAAGATCATCCGCAACGTCAGGCCTGCGTCGCGACCATAGGACCTGCGCTTCATGGGATGGATTGTAGGACGCGGGCTCGGCGCCCCGGCGGGTGCTTAACCCCCCCTCAACAGCGCGGTATAGACTCCGCGCTCGTGCGCCGCCTCGCCCCGCTCGCGATCGTGCTCGCCGTCCTCGCGGCGGCCGGCTGCGACACGTCGAAGCCGGGCGAGAAGACGGTCCTGCCGCTGCCGACGAAGATCGTCGGCGCCGTGCCGAAGGCCCAGGCCGTGGCCGTTCCCGCGCAGTACAAGCACGGCGACCCGACCGCCGGCAAGCAGGTCTTCCTGACCGCCGGCTGCACCGGCTGCCACACGCTCGCCGACGCGAACGCGCACGGGACGGTGGGGCCGAACCTGGACACGGTCAACGTGCCGCTCTCCAAGGCCGTCAGCCAGGTCGCCAACGGCGGCGCGATCATGCCGTCGTTCAAGGGCAGGCTCTCGACGAAGCAGATCGCCGACGTGGCCGCGTACGTCGTCAAGGTCACCCACGGCAACCCGAACGGCTGACGCTCGAGCTCCCAGCCGACTTCCCGCGCGACGTCCGCGTCGTGGCGACGGACTTCGACCGGACGCTCGTGTGGCAGGACGTCACCCTGCACGAGCGCACGATCGCCGCGCTGCAACGAGCGCAGGCCGAGGGCCTGCACGTGATCGTCGTCACCGGCCGCATGGTGCGCTCCGTGCGGCAGGCGCTCGAGCCGGCGGGCCTCGAGGCGCCGGTGATCTGCTACCAGGGCGCCGTCGTCGCGGACGCCGACGGCCGCTGGCTGCGGCACGAGCCGCTGGCGCTCGAGCTCGCGCGCGAGACGATCGCCGTGCTCGCGGAGGAGGGCTACTCGCCGAACGTCTACGTCGACGACGTGCTCTACGTCGCCGAGGACACGCCCGAGGCGCGGCGCTATTCGAACCTGAACCGCGTCGACTTCCACGTCGTCGGCGACCTGCTCGAGTGGCTCGACGCGCCGCCGACGAAGCTCGTCGCGGTCGGTGACCCCGCCGCGCTCGACGAGCTCGAGCCGCGCATGAAGGAGCGCTTCGGCGACCGTGAGTTCGTCTCGAAGTCGCTTCCGTACTTCCTCGAGTTCGCGCAGGCGGGGGTCACGAAGGGCGCGGGCCTCGACTTCCTCGCGCAGCACCTCGGCTTCACGAAGGAGGAGACGATCGCGTTCGGCGACGGCGAGAACGACATCGAGCTGGTCGCGTGGCCGCCGTACGGGATCGCGGTCGCGAACGCGCACCCGCGCGTGCTCGCGCTCGCGAGCTGGGTCTGCCCGCCGGCGGCGGAGGAGGGCGTCGCCCAGGTGATCGATTCGCTTCTAGACTCGCGTTCGTGATCGACCTTCGCGCAGCCCGCGCCGACGCCGAGCGCTACCGCGCCGCGCTCGCGCGCAAGGGCGCGGCGGCGCAGTTCGACGAGCTGCTCACCGCCGACGCGGAGAAGCGCGAGCTCCAGACGCGGGTCGAGGAGCTGCGCGCGCGCACCAAGCTGAAAGGCAAGCCGACGCCCGAGCAGCTCGAGGAGCTGAAGGGCGTCAAGGAGGAGCTCCAGGCGCTCGAGCCGCGCTTCGCCGACGCCGACCGGCGCGTCCAGGAGCTGCTCGACCGCGTCCCGAACCCGCCCGCGGAGGACGCGCCCGACGGGTTCACCGAGGAGGACGCGACCGTCGAGCGGACGGAGGGCGACCCGCCCGCGTTCGACTTCGAGCCGCGCGACCACCTCGATCTGGCCGCCGCGCACGGGTGGATCGACGTCGAGCGGGGCGCCAAGGTGTCCGGCTCGCGCTTCGTCTACCGCGTCGGCGACCTCGCGCTGCTCGAGCTGTCCCTCTACCGCTGGGCGCTCGACCGGCTCGTCGCGAAGGGGCACGTGCCGGTGCTGCCGCCGGTGCTCGTGCGCGAGCAGGCGATGTACGGCACCGGCTTCTTCCCGTCCGACAAGGGCGACTTCTATGCCGTGCCGGAGGACGAGCTCTACCTCGTCGGCACCTCCGAGGTGCCGGTGGCCGCGCTCCATGCCGGCGAGGCGCTCGAGGAGCTGCCGCTGCGCTACGTCGCCTTCTCGACCTGCTTCCGCCGCGAGGCCGGCGCCGCGGGACGCGACACGCGCGGCATGTTCCGCGTCCACCAGTTCGACAAGGTCGAGATGTTCGTCTACTGCGAGGCGGAGCGCTCGCGCGACGAGCACGAGCGGCTGCTCGAGATCGAGACGGAGCTCGTCGACGAGCTCGGGCTGCCGTACCGCGTGCTGAACATCGCCGCCGGCGACCTCGGCGCGTCGGCCGCGAAGAAGTACGACATCGAGGCGTGGTTCCCGGGGCAGGCGCGGTACCGGGAGATCACCTCGACGTCGAACACCACCGACTACCAGGCGCGCCGCCTCGACATCCGTACCAGACGCGAGGGGCGGCTCGAGCACGTGCACACGCTGAACGGCACCGCGGTGACGGCGCGCGCGATGATCGCGATCCTGGAGAACTTCCAGGACGCGGACGGGTCGATCTCGGTGCCGGAGCCGCTCGCCGCCTTCGGCGCGCCGGCGCGGCTCGCCGGCGAGGCCGTCACAACAGGGGCGTGAAGATCACGCCGCCGCGGTCGGGGTGGGCGAGCACCGCGACGTTGACGCCGACGTGGCGGCACAGGCGCACGGCGAGCGAGACGAGCTCCCGCGAGCTGAGCGAGGTCGGGACCCAGGCGGCCGTCGCGGGCGCGTTGCGGGCGACGGCGGAGTCGAGGGCGGGGCGGAGGTACTGGAGCGCGTGCTCCTCGCGGACGTCGAGGGCGGGCGGCTCGCGGTAGACGGGCAGGACTGACATCGTGGCTCCTTCGGGTCGGCGTTCCGGAAGAGCCGCAGCCGCCGCACGGTAGGCGGCGGCCGGTGGCCGCGCCTCACCGTTTCGGGTGAACCGGTTCAATACGCGCACGGCGGGGTGCCGGAGCGGCCGAACGGGGCGGTCTTGAAAACCGCTGGCCCCTTGCGGGGCCCCTGGGTTCGAATCCCAGCCCCGCCGCCTCTCGCCCTGCGGCCGCCGCCTGCCGATGAGGGGAATCTCCCATGCAAGCTTCGGCCGCCCCCGGCGTCTCGACTGTGTACCCGAGCCTCTCGAAGGAGCCCCTCAATGAAGCGATTGATCACCCTGCTCGTCGTGGCCGCCGCGCTCGCCGCGCCGTCGGCCGCGCTCGCGGGCGGCGTCGTCCTCAAGGTCGAGCGCTCGTCCCACCAGGTCGCCGTGGCGACATCGGTCCACCACGTCGCCCTGGTGCACACGGCCGCGTCGTCGCGGCTGCGCGTCGGCGAGCGTGTCACGTACTCCGCCCGGCGCCTCCGCAACGGCACGTTCGCGGCGTCGTCGCTCCGCGTGATCGGCCGCGCGCACACGATCCGGTTCACCGGCCTCGTGCTCGCGAAGACGAAGACGCGCTACGTCCTCTCCGCGGGCGGCGCGGTCATCTCCCTCCACCGCTCGTCGACGCGCACGACCGCCTCGGCGAACGACGGCGGTCCCGCACCCGGCAGCACGGTCACCGCGACCGCGACGGTGGGGAACGACGGGGAGCTCGAGGACGACGGCGTCGCAACCGTCTCGGCGACGTCGCCCGGCGGCCAGATCGACGGCCAGCTGACGATCGGCACCGGCACCGTCACGGTCAGCTCCGAGGACATGAGCCTCGTGCTGAAGGTGCCGACGGGCTTCGACCTGACCTCGTTCCAGAACGGGCAGGAGGTGCTGGCGGTCTTCGCGCAGCAGGCCGACGGCAGCCTGCTCCTGACCACCCTCTCCGGGAACCAGGACGAGCAGCAGGCGAACACCCAGGAGTCGTCCGACCAGGGCAGCGGCGACGCGAGCAGCGGCTCGTCCGCCGGCGACCAGGGCGGCTCCGGCGACGACAACGGCGGCTCCTCCGACGGCGGCGGCTCGGGCTCCGGCTCGGGCGGCTCCGACGGCGGCGGCTCGGGCGGCGGCGACGGCTGAACCGGCCCGATGCGCTACACCGTAGTGCTGACGTGAGCCCGCTTCTGTTTCGCCGTCTCAGCGACGAGACGCTCGGCAGCCGCCTCGCCTCCGGCGAGGCGGCTGCCTTCGACGAGCTGTACCGGCGGTACGTCAACCGGCTCGCCGCCTACGGCGCGCACCTGCTCGGCGACGCCGGCTCCGGCGACGACGTCGCGCAGGCGACACTGCTGAAGGCGTATACGGCACTGCGCGACGGGCGCGTCCCCGACCGCGTGAAGCCCTGGCTCTACCGGATCGCGCACAACACCGCGATCGACACGGTCTCCCGGCGGCGCGAGCTCCCCGCCGCGGAGCTGCCGGAGCACCCGGCGCCGGGCGGCGAGCCCGTCGCCGGCGCGCTCGTCGCGGCGCTCGCGAGCCTGCCGGAGCGGCAGCGGCGCGTCTACACCCTGCGCGAGCTGCACGGCCTGCGCATCGACGAGACCGCGGCCGAGCTGGGGCTGACCGTGCCGCAGGTCGAGCAGGCGCTGTTCGCGGCACGGAATCGGCTCGCCGAGCACCTCGTCTTCGGCGACCGTCTCAACTGCGTCGCCGTCCAGCGGCTCGCGGCCGGCCCCCTCGACGTCGAGGAGCGGCGCGCGCTCAAGACCCACCTCCGCTCGTGCCCGGGCTGCCGCCGCGAGCTCGGGCTGCGCGGGCGCGCACTGGGCTTGCTGCCCGCCGCTCCCTTCGGGTGGCTCCGCGGGCTCCTCACCGGCATGGCCGGCGGGGGTGCGCCGGTGGCCGCGAAGATCGGCACCGTCGTCGCGACCGCGACGGTCGCGGCCGGCGTCCCGGTCGCGGTCGAGGTGCACTGGCACGGCACGCGCCCGGCGGTCGCGGCGGCGGCCACGGCGCTGGAGGCGCCGAGCCATGGCCGCGCGCCGAGTCCGGCCGGCGTCCCCATCGGCCGGCTCGTCTCCGTCGCGCCGCTGAGCGCACGACGGGGCGCGGCGACCGGCGAGATCCGCGTCGCCGAGGACAGCAGGTCCCGGAGTGGCGACGGCTCGAGCGGCGAGGCGTCCGAGGCCGTCGCCCAGGACGCGAACGGCGCCTCGGGCTCCGGCGACGGCGCACGCGAGAGCGGCGACGGCGGCTCGAGCACGGCGATGCTCTCCGGCGGTGACGCCGGCGGCGACGGCGGCGATCACCATGCGGGCAGCGGCTCGCAGCCGGCGAGGACGGGCGAGAGCGGCGGCGGCTCGACGGGCGGGCAGACCACGACGACGGAGCGGCCGTCCTCCGGCGAGCAGACGCAGGCGAGCGACGAGCCGCAGACGAGCAACCAGCCGCAGACCAGCAGCCCGACGCAGACCACGAGCGGCCAGACGAGCACGCCGGCCTCGAGCTCCGGGGGCGACGGCGCGGGTGACGGCTCGACCACAGCCACCACGACGACCTCCTCGTCCGACGGCGGCAGCGGCGACACCCTCACGACCACGCTGCCGACCGCGACCGCGCCGGCAGCGCCGATCACGACGCCCGTCCCGAGCTCGGACGGCTGAGCCTCGTCCGGGGAGGCGCGCTGTACGATCGCGCGCGTGAGGGCCGACCGGCAGCGCGTCGCGGCGTGACGGATCCGCTCGACGACCTGCTCGCGCGCGTGGACGCCGGCGAGCTCGGCGACCCGCTGCCGGTGCTGGCGTTCGTCGCGGGACGCTCGGTCCCGATCGACGAAGGCGAGCTGAACGCGGCGCTTCGCCGGGCGCTCCTGCTCGTCGCCGCGGGCGGAGACCCGCATCGCGAGCTGGAGGTCGACGACCGCGCCGTCAAGGCGCTGGCCGTCGACCTCTATGACGACGAGCGCCGCGCGGAACTCGGCCGCGCGATCGACGACCTCGTGCTGCGCGTGCGTGACCTCCCGACGGCGCGCGAGGCGGCGATCTTCCTCGCCGGCGACGTCGACCTGGCGTGGCGCCTGTTCGCGCTCGCCCTGCTCGCGGAGGAGCTGGGGGCTTGACACCGGCCGTCGACGCCGCGAAGCGCGCAGGGATCGAGTTCCGGCTGCACGAGTACTCCGGTGTCGACGTCGGCGACGGCGACTACGCGCTCGCCGTCGCGGAGGCGCTCGGCCTGCCGGCGGCGCGGCTCTTCAAGACGCTCGTCGCGAGCGTCGACGGCCGGCTTGCGGTATTCGTCGTCCCGGCCGACCGGCAGCTCGACCTGCGCGCCGTCGGCAAGCGGGCGACGCTCGCCGACCGGGCGACCGCGGAGCGGGCGACCGGCTACGTGATCGGCGGCATCAGCCCGCTCGGCCAGCGCCGCCGGCTCGCGACGACCGTCGACGAGTCGGCGCTCGGGTGGGAGACGATCCTCGTCAGCGCCGGGCGGCGCGGCCTGCAGCTCGAGCTCGCCCCGCACGAGCTCGTGCGCCTGACGGACGCGCGCGTCGCGGCCGTCGCGGCCTAGGTGCCCCACCAGAAGCTCGCGGCGATCACGACGTAGAACCCGACCAGCACGACGCCCTCCTGCCAGGTCGACTCGCCGTCGTTGACGACGACGGCGCCGAGCACCGCCGCGATCACGAGCACGAGCGCGAGCAGGGTCGGGAAGACGAGCGTGAGGTGCGTCCCGAACGCGAGCGACACGAGCACGAGCACCGGTGTGAGCGCGAGCGCCACCTGGAGCGACGAGTTGACGATCACCGAGATCGCGAAGTCCATCCGGTCCCGCGCGGCGAGCTGCACGCCGACGACGTTCTCGACCGCGTTGCCCGCGATCGCGACCACGACCAGGCCCGCGAAGTCCTGGCTCATGTGCAGCGTGTGGATCGCCGGGGTCAGGGCCGACACGAACCAGTCGGAGGCGAACGCCGCACCGACGCCTCCCGCGGTCAGCACCGAGGCGGTCAGCGCCGGCGACCAGCGGGCCGGCTCCCGCTCGCCGCGCTCGGTCTCCTCGAGGAACGACGGCAGCGTCAGCACGAAGACGGCCAGCAGCACGCCCGCGCAGACGAGCGAGAGCGCGTGCGTGTGCGGGCCGGCCGGTGTGTGGAAGGCGTGGGCGAGCGACGGCAGCGCGAGCGTGGCGGCGGCCAGCAGCGTGAGCGTCGAGATCATGCGTGCGCGTGCGGAGTCGAACCGCTGTACGCCGTGCCGCAGCCCGCCGACGACGAAGGCGATGCCGAGCACGAGGACGCTGTTCGCGAGGATCGAGCCGACGAGCGCCGCCTGGACGACGCTGACGAGCCCGCGGTGCAGCGCGAACAGCGCGACGAACAGCTCGGGCAGGTTGCCGAGCGCCGACTGCACCGAGCCCGCCGCCGCCGAGCCGAGGCGGGCGCCGAGCTGCTCCGTCGCGAGCCCGACGAGCCGGGCGAGCGCCGCGAGGGCGAGCGCCGACACGACGAACGTCGCGACGTCGCCGAGGCCCGCGTAGCGGCAGACGGCGGCGGCGGCGACGACCGCGCCGGCGACGCAGACCTGGAGCAGCTCGCGGCGGGTCACAGCGCGCGAGCGTACAAGGACCTACCTCCGAAAGGGGACGCGGTCTCGGGCGGGTGCCGCGACACTTGGTGTCGTCCAGGATCGTCCAGAGGGGGTCAAGTCTTCGTGCACCGCATCTTCGTCCTGTTGGCCGTCGTCGCCGCCGGCGTGCTCGCGTCGACCGCGAGCGCCTCGCAGCTGATCGACCGCAACGCCCACGGCGTCCGCCTCGCCGTCAACGCGAAGGGCGAGGCGATGGTCACCTACACCGCGGCGGGCCAGCTCAAGCATGTGCTCGCCTGGGGAGCGGTCAACGCGATCGCCCCGACGCGTGCCCGTCCCCAGACCGCGTTCAAGCTCGACTACGCGGGCGGTTGGGGCAAGTACCACAAGGAGTACTGGCGGACGTTCGGCGCCCGCTGCGGCGCCTACGACGGCCCGCCGCTCGCCTGGGAGGTCGCGGCGTGCAAGGCGCCGGACGGGTCCTACTGGTCGCTCCAGGCGTGGCAGCGCGGGTTGCCCGACTACGGGCTCGCGCCGACCGCCGACGAGGCGTCGTGGGAGCTCCGGCTCTCGCACTGGACCGGGGCGCTGCCCGTGCTGACGATCTGGACCGACTGGGCCTGGCACCAGTGGGACCACCTGTTCGGCACGTACACGTACCTCGGCAACCCGGTCTACGGCTTCAGCTCGACCGGCGCCGGCAACCCGCTCGACACGTTCGGCCGCAACATCTACGTCGACACCTACAACTCCGCGTACGGCGGGGGCTGGCACCGCGAGAACAGCTTCCTGACGCACTCCGGCACCGGGGTCTTCTGTTACAGCTTCAACCCGCACGGGAGCCACCCGTCGGGCAAGGGCGAGAAGTACCGCGCGACGGTCGAGGGCCCCGGCGTCACGCCGGACGTGATGTGGCAGGGCACGTCGCCCGGCGCGTTCGACCCCGCGGCCGAGGCGCAGGCGCACGCCACGCTGCTCGGCCTCGGCGACCGGCTCTGCCGCCCGAACTGAGCGCGACACGCGTGCGCAGCTAGGCTCGGCCCCGTGCACGAGCACGGGGCCGAGCAGCGCGCGCTCTTCCGGCGGTGGCCGGCCGGAGTCTCGGTCGTCGTCGCGGACGTCGGGGGACGGCGCGCGGGGCTGACCGTGTCGTCGCTCGTCTCGCTCTCGCTCGACCCGCCGCTCGTCGGGATCTCGATCGCGCTCCAGGCGTCGCTGCACGAGCTGCTGAAGGACGCCGAGGAATGGGTCGTGTCGATCCTGGCGGGCGACCAGGAGGAGCTCGCGCAGCACTTCGCGCGCGGCGTGCCCCCGATCGCGCTCTGGGAGGGGATCGCCGTGCTGCCCGAGGACCCGCGCAAGCTCGCGGGCGCGGCTGGGTGGCTCGTCGCCCGCACCCTCGACCGTGTCACCACCGGCGACCACACGTTCTTCGTCGGCGAGGTGCGCTCGATCGAGCACGGCGTCTCCGAGACGTCGCTCACCTACGTGCACCGGGGCTACCGGTCGGTGTGATCGACGCCGTCGTCTTCGACCTCGACGGCGTGATCGTCGACTCCGAGCAGGTGTGGGACGAGGTGCGCGAGCGGTACACGCGCGAGAGCGGCGGCACGTACACGGCGACCGCGACGCGGGACATGATGGGGATGAGCTCGCACGAGTGGTCGCGCTACATGTCGGACGCGCTCGGGGTGCCGGGGACGCCCGAGGAGATCAACGCCGCCGTCGTCGAGCGCATGCTCGAGCGGTACGGCGAGCGGCCGCCGCTGCTGCCGGGCGCCGTCGACGCCGTGCTCGGGATCGCGGCGTGCTGGCCGGTCGCGATCGCCTCGTCGTCGAACCCGGAGCTGATCGAGCGGGTCGTGGACCGAGCCGGCCTCGCGGAGGCGATCCGCGTCGTCGTCTCGTCGCAGGAGGTCGCGCACGGCAAGCCGGCGCCCGACGTCTACCTCGAGGCGGCCCGGCGCCTCGGTGCCGAGCCCGCCCGGTGTGTCGCGGTCGAGGATTCGGAGAACGGCATCCGCTCGGCGAAGGCCGCGGGGATGCGCGTGCTCGCGATCCCGAACCCGCACTTCCCGCCTCCGGCGCCGGTCGTTGCGCTCGCCGACGTCGTGCTCGCGGCCGTCGCAGACCTGACGCCCGCGGTCGTCAGCCCGACGTCGGCAGGATGAGCTCGAAGCGCGCGCCGCGCTGGTGGGGCGCGTAGACGAGGTCGCCGCCGTGCGCCTGGGCGTAGGCGCGCGCGATCGCGAGGCCTAGCCCTGCCCCGCTGGCGTCGGGGCCACGCTCGAAGCGCTCGAACAGGCGCGGCTCGACCTCCGCCGCCACGCCGCCGCCGTTGTCCTCCACGGCGATCCGCAGGTGCCGGTCGCGGCAGCGCGCCGAGACGACGATCGGCGGCTGCCCGTAGCGGCTCGCGTTGACGATCAGGTTCGAGATCACGCGCTCGATCACCAGCTTGTCGGCGACCGCCGCCAGGTCGCCCGGCACGTCGAGCTCGACGGTCGCGCCCGCCGCCTCGGGCAGCGACGCGGCGATCTCCTCGAGCACGCGGTGCAGGACGAGCGGGCGCGGCTCGACGTCGATCGAGCGCGCGTCGAGCCGCGACAGGTCGAGCAGCTGCTCGAGCAGGCGGCGCAACCGCTCCCCCTGCTCGTACCCCGTCCGGATCAGCTCGTCGACGAGCTCGGGCGACAGCTGGTCGCGGCGGCTCGCGAGCGTGGCGAGCACGCCGAAGACCGAGGTGGCCGGCGTGCGCAGCTCGTGCGAGGCGATCGCGACGAAGTTCAGCTTCAGCTGGTCGAGCTCGATCACATCGGCGTGCACGCGCGCCTTCTCGATCGCGAGCGCGGCGCGCTCGGCGACGAGCTGGAGCAGGTCGACGTCGTCGCGCGTGAACTTCCGCGGTGCGACCGAGCCGACGTGGAGCACGCCGATCGCGTCGCCGTGTGCGAGCAGCGGCACGCCGAGCAGCGACGTCAGCCCGCGCTCGCGCAGCAACGGGTTCTCCACGTGCACCTGCGAGAGGTCGTCGATGATGCGTGGGCGCCGCGTCGCGACGACGGTGCCCGCGAAACCGCGGCCGGCGCGCACGCGCACACCCTGCTCGACCTCCTCCTCGATGCCGAGCGCGGCGCGTGCGATCAGCCACTCGCGCTCCTGGTCGAGCAGCAGGATCACGGCCGTGTCGGTCCGGAGGATCGAACGGATGCGCGTGAGCAGCTCGTTCAGCAGCGTGTCGAGGTCGAGGTGCGACAGGGCTGCGTCGGTGACGAGCTGCACGCTCTCGAGGCGGCGGCGCGCTGCGCGCTCGGCCTCGTAGAGCCGGGCATGCTCGATCGCGATCGCCGCACGGTCGGCGACGAGCTGGAGCAGGTCGATGTCGTCGCGGGTGAACTCGCGCGACGACAGCGAGCCGACGTGCAGCACCCCGAGGGGGGCCCCCTCGATCAGCAGCGGCACGCCGAGCAGCGTCTCGATCCCCTTCTCGCGCAGGATCGGGTTCAGCACGTCGGCGTGGTCGACGTTCTGCAGCAGCACGGGCTCGCGCCGAGCCGCGACGGTGCCGGCGAAACCCTCGCCGACCGGGATGCGGACGCCCTGCTCGACCTCCTCCTCGATCCCGACCGCGGCGCGGGTCAGGAGCTCGTCGGCCTCCTCGTCCAGCAGGAGGATCGCCACCGTGTCGACCTCGAGCACGAGCCGCGTGCGGTCGAGCAGCGCTGCGAGCAGGTCCTCGAGCCTCAGGTGCGCGAGCGCGGCGTCGGTGACGAGCTGGAGTCGCCGCAGGCGTTCGGCGTCGGACTGCGCGGCGATCTCCCCCACGGGCGGATCTTTCCTCTTTCTGCCGATCCGTACGCCTACAAGGCGCGGCCGAGCAGGACGCAGCCGTTGTGCCCGCCGAGCCCCATCGCGTTCGAGAGGGCGACCTCCACCTGGACGCGCCGCGACTCGTTCGGGACGTAGTCGAGGTCGCACTCCGGGTCGGGCTCGCGGTAGTTGATCGTCGGCGGCAGCACCCCGTCGCGCAGCGCGAGGGCGCACATGATCGCCTCGATCGCGCCCGCGGCGCCGAACGTGTGACCGGTCATCGACTTCGTGGAGGAGACCGCGAGCCGGTAGGCGTGGTCGCCGAACACCTGCTTGAGCGCGCGGGTCTCCGCCGCGTCGCCCTGCGGCGTCGAGGTGCCGTGGGCGTTGACGTACCCGACGCGCTCAGGCTCGACGCCGGCGCGCTCGAGCGCCGCCGAGATCATCGCCGCCACGCCCTTGGCCTCCGGCTCCGGCTGCGCCATGTGGTGCGCGTCGTTCGACGCGCCGTAGCCGAGCACCTCGGCGTAGATGTCCGCGCCGCGCGCCTCCGCGCGCCCCCAGTCCTCGAGCACGACGGCGCCTGCCCCCTCCGCCATCACGAAGCCGGCGCGCGTCGCGTCGAACGGGCGCGACGCGCGCGGCGGGTGGTCGTCCTCGGCGGCGAGCCCCCGCATCGCCGTGAAGCCCGCGAGGATCAGCGGCACGAGGCACGCCTCCGTCCCGCCCGCGAGCACGGCGTCCGCCGCGCCGCGCTTGATCATCTCGGCCGCCTCGCCGATCGCGTGCGAGCCGGTCGCGCAGGCCGAGACGACGGCGAAGTTCGGACCCGTGATGCCGAGCGAGATCGCGAGCTGGCCGGACGTCGAGTCCACGAGCACGTTCGGCAGGAAGTTCGGCGAGACGCGGTCGGGGCCGCGCTCCCGCAGCGTGTCGGCCTGCTCGAGGATCCCGGGCACGCCGCCGATCGCGGAGCCGAAGACGATCCCGACCCGGCTCGGGTCGTAGCCGTCGAGGCCGGCGTCGTCGAGCGCCTCGCGGCCGGCGGCGACGCCGAACAGCACGTTTCGCTCGAGCTTGCGGGCCTCCTTCGCCGACACGACCGTCGTCGGGTCGAAGCCGCGCACCTCGCCCGCGATCCGCACGGGGAGCCCGTCCGTGTCGAACGTCGAGATCCAGTCGATGCCGCTCCGGCCGGCGAGGGCCGCGGCCCACGTCGACGGCGCGTCGAGACCGAGCGGCGAGACGACGCCGATCCCCGTGACCGCGACGCGTGGCATGGCTCGAACCCTACGGGACGGCGACACCCTCCTCGCGCAGCGACAGCTCGACGAAGCGGTCCCAGTTGGCGGCGATCGTCTTCGCCATCGTCCGCTCCTCCTCGATGATCTCGTCGCACACGGCGACCGTCTCCTGGTCGTTCGCGCGTTCGGCGATCCGCCGAAGCAGCTCGTAGCTCGCGATCTCCATGTGCTCGGTCGCGAACCCGTCGCGCGCGTTCCGGCCCGCCTTCTCCCCGCGGACGATGTCGAGCGGCATCTTCGCGAGCGCGCCGAGGATGCCCCCGGCCTGCTTCACCATCGACGGTGTCGCACCGTGGGCCTCGAGCCGCTCGCGCACCTTCAGCGCGTGCCCCTCCGTCTCGAGCTTGTGGTGCTCGAGCTCCTGGAGGATCGTGGGGTCGTCGGTCGTCGAGATCATCCCGTCGAGCATCCGGAGCACGTTCTGCTCCATCGCGTGCGCCTCGTCGAGGTGCTTGACGAGCTGCTCGTTGATCGTGCTCATGCGTCCTCCTCGGAGTGGTGTCATGCGGAAGCGCCCGAACTCGCGGCCGCGGAAGGTCGCGCGGCCGACGAAGCCGTCGCCGTCGGGGGCGAGGACGTCCACGAACGCCGCGAACGGCGCCCGGTAGCGGAGCTCGAGGTCGACGACGTCGAACGGGACGCCGACCGACTCGTGGCCGATCAGCGTCTGGCCGCGGGTCCCGCTGATCTTCTTGCGCACGCCGACGAGCGGCGGCAGCAGCCCTCCCGTGCGCGTGACGTCCCACTCTCCGTCCAGGCTCGGCACGCCCTCTAGGCTTCCGTCCGATGCCGGCGCCAAACATCCCGTTTCCGCCGATGGAGGCGGAGCTCGTGCGTGCGCTCCCGGAGGGCGACGGGTGGCAGTACGAGCCGAAGTGGGACGGCTTCCGCGGCGTGCTGGAGAACGCGGGCGGCGAGCTCGCGCTGTGGTCGCGGAACGAGCGTCCGCTGCTGCGCTACTTCCCGGAGCTGCGCGAGGTGGGCGCTCTGCTCCCGCCGTCGTCGGCGCTCGACGGCGAGATCGTGATCGTGCGCGACGGTGCGTTGGACTTCGACGCGATGCAGACGCGCCTGCACCCGGCGGAGTCGCGGATCCGGCGGCTCTCGGCGGAGATCCCCGCCGAGTACGTCGCGTTCGACGTCCTGCTGTGGGAGGGCGAGGAGGTCTGGCGGCTGCCGCTCGAGGAGCGACGCGGGCGCGTGGAGGCGCTCGGCGCCCTCGGCTTCCGGGTGTCGCCGGCGACGCGCGAGCTCGGCGAGGCGCGCGGCTGGCTCGACCGCTTCGAGGCGCTCGGCCTCGACGGCGTCGTCGCGAAGCGGCTCGGCGAGCCGTACCTGCCGGGGTCGCGCGACGGGATGGTGAAGGTGAAGGAGGTGAAGACCGCCGACTGCGTGGTGATCGGCTTCCGCTGGAAAGGCGATCGGGCGGCGATCGCGACGCTGCTGCTCGGCCTCTACCGCGACGACGGCGGCCTCGACTACGTCGGGACGGCCGCGGTCGCCGCCCGTGCGCGCGGCGAGGTGGCTGCGCGGCTGCTGCCGCTCGTCGACGACGCGTCCGACCGGCGTTTCTCGGAGCCGAACCGGTGGGGGAGCGGCGAGCTCGAGCAGGCGGCCGTGCGGCCCGAGCTGGTGGTCGAGGTGCGCTACGACAAGGTGCAGGGGACGCGCTTCCGGCACGGCACGAAGCTGCTGCGCTGGCGCGAGGACAAGCCTGCGCGCGCGTGCACGTGGCGCGAGCTGCTGCCGCCGCGGGACGCGCAGGCGCCCGGCGTCGAGTCGCTGTTCGGACGCTAGGCGTCCGTCGCGAACAGCTCCTCGACGGTCGTCTCGAGGGCGCGCGCGATCGCGATCGCGAGGCTGACGGAGGGCAGCGAGCGGCCGAGCTCGATCTGCCGGATCGTCTTCGGGGTCGAGTGCACGGCCGCTGCGAGCTCGGCCTGGCTGAACAGGCAGACGATGCGCCGCCAGCGGATCGGGGTGGCGTCGATCGGCGCGACGAGCATGCGTCGAAGCGTCACGCCACCGGCCGTCGTGCGCAAGTCGCCCCGGGGGCCGTGTCCCGCTCGTACGGTGCGCGCGCTACCCATCCCCAGCCGACGGGTCGTGCGCTTCCCGTCCACTGCGGACATCGCGCCCGCTACGCGATCGTCAGCGGGCCGCTGTACTCGCCCGTCGCCTGCGACCAGATCCGTACCCGTGCGCCCGGCCCCGCGCGCAGCGTGCGCGTGAGGAAGCCGCGCGCGTCCGTCCGCTCGAGGCCGCCCACCGCGTGCCACGTCCCGCCGTCCAGCCGCTCGAGGCGGTACGACGAGCGGCCGCCGGCCCGCACTTGACCCCAAAGCACGGTCCGGAGGCCGCTCCTCGACCGCTCCGCGAGCGGCAACTGGAACGCGCGGTAGGCCGGCTTCGGCCGGTCGGCGAGCGTCTCGAGGCCGCTCTGCCACCGGGCGACGTTCGGCTCGTCCCGCACGAGGTACTGGATCAGGATGTCGACGCGCGGCGCCTCGTACGCCCGCAGCGCCGCCTCCGCGAGGTAGCGCGCCTGCTGTGCGTACGAGACGCCCAGCAGACCGTCCGGGGGGTTCGTCTCGTAGCCGTACTCGGTCAGCCAGATGCGCATGCGCGCGCCGAACGCACGCTGCACGTCCGCAAGCAGGCGCGGCAGCGTCGCCATCGTGATCGTCGCGCAGTGTGCGCAGCCGCCGCTCGTCGGCGTCTCGAGCGGCGACAACGGATAGGGGTTGTGTGCGTACGCGTCGAGACGGGCGTGCGCCGCGGCCACGCCGAAGATCCACGCGACCGGGGAGACGCCGCCGTTCGAGCCGCGCGGCGCCGTCACGCCGCCCGCGACCTGCGAGCCGACGCTGACGGCGTGGATCGCCGCGTACGCCGGGTTCAGCAGGCGCTGCACGTACACCGCCGGCGACGTCGGCCGGAGCCAGCGCCGCTGGTTCGGCTCGTTCCAGATCGTCCAGAGGTGCACGAACGGGTAACGCCGCGCCGCCGCGCGCGCGAACGCCGCGAACGTCGCGCCGCTCGTCGGCGCCCAGTTCTCGCCTCGGCCCCCGTTCGCCCAGCCGGGTGTGCCGTACAGCGTCACGAGCGGGGCGATCCCGTGTGCGTGCAGCCCGTGCAGGAGGAGATCCGGCCGCGACCAGTCGTACGCGCCGCGCCGGGGCTCCGTGGCGCGCCAGTCGACCGTGACCCGCTCGACCTCGACACCGAGGGCGTTCAGCTGCGCCAGCCGCTGGTCGAGCGTGCCCGGTCCCCACTCGAGCCACGCGTCGTCCTGGATGCCGTAGCGCACGGACGGCGACGCGGTCGCACCTGCGGGGAGCGCCAGCGCGGCGAGGCCGACGAGCACGAGCAGGAGACGCCGCATGCGAGCCACGGTACGCGTCCGACTTGAGAGAGGTGTTAGGGCGGCTTACGAGGCAGGTTCGGGTTCGAGGCCGAGGCGGGCGAAGCGCGGGCGCAGCGACGGCGGCCGGCTCCACATACCGCGCATCGGGTCGCCGATCGACTCGATCCGCGTGCGCATCGTCTCGAGCGTGAACGCCGCGGGCTCGACGTCCGCCACCTCGTCCCAGCGGAGCGGCGCCGAGACGCGCGCGTCGGGAGTCGGCCGGACGGAGTAGGCGGTGGCGATGGTGCGATCGCGTGCGTTCTGGCCGTAGTCGACGAACACGCCGACGCGGTCGGCGACACGCCAGGTGGTGGTCGCGACGCGCTGGTCGCCGACGCGCCCCTCCACCTCGACGGCGACCGCCTTCGCGAACCGCCGCACCGCCGGGAACGGCAGCTCCGGCCTGATCGGCGCCAGCACGTGCAGGCCCGTCGCACCGGACGTCTTCGGGTACGAGCGCAGGCCGAGCTCGTCGAGCACCTCCCGCACGACCAGCGCGATCTCGCGCACCAGCGGCCACTGGCCGTCGGACGTGGGGTCGAGGTCGATCAGCAGGTAGTCGGGCCGCTCGATCTCCGGCACGCGCGAGTGCCACGTGTGCAGCTCGACGCATCCGAGATTCGCGACCCAGGCGAGCGCGGCCGCGTTGTCGACGATCGCGAACACCGTCGAGTGGCCGCTCGGGAATCGCACGAACACCTCGTCGACGTAGTCGGGATGGTTCGCGGGCACGCGCTTCTGGTGGAAGAACTCGTCGGCGACGCCGTTCGGGAACCGCTTCATGTGGAACGGCCGGCGCCGCAGGTGGGGGAGGGCGAGCTCCGCGACGTCGAGGTAGTAGCGGACGAGGTCGAGCTTCGTCAGCCCCCGCTCCGGGAAGAAGACCTTCTCCGGGTTCGACACCGGAACCTCGTGCCTGCCCACGCGCATGCAGCGAGTATCGTGGAGGGCATGCTGGACAGGCAGCCGCTCCGCGACGTGACCCTGGAGCCGCTCGACGACTACCTCGTCGTCGAGCCCCTCGACGAGTCCGAGCTGCCGAGCGGGTTGATCGTGCCCGCGAACGAGGCGGCGCAGTGCCGCAGCGGCATCGTCGCCTCGATCGGGCCGGACGTGACCCTGATCGAGCCCGGCGACAAGGTGCTGTTCCCGCGCGACGCCGGCTTCGAGGTCCGCCTGGCGCGCTCGTCGCACCGGGTCCGCGTGCTGAAGCGCGAGGACCTGATCGCGCGCATCCAGGACTAGCCGCCTGTACCCTGTCGCGCGATCGGAGGGGTGGCAGAGCGGTCGAATGCGGCGGTCTCGAAAACCGTTACCCGTCGTTCGGCGGGTCGAGGGTTCAAATCCCTCCCCCTCCGCTCTCGAACTCGGAGAGGTGTCCGAGCGGCCGAAGGAGCGCGACTGGAAATCGCGTACGTGCCGAAAGGTGCGTCGAGGGTTCAAATCCCTCCCTCTCCGCTGACGCGAAAGCCCGCCGCGAGCGGGCTTTCGCGTTCCAGGCACTGCGGTACGATGCGCGCGCCCGGAGAAGTGGCCGAGTGGCTGAAGGCGGCGCCCTGCTAAGGCGTTAGGTGGGGAAATCCCTGCCTCGAGGGTTCGAATCCCTCCTTCTCCGCTCCGAGGGAAATCACCCTTCCGGGCGATGCCCGGCGCTGCGGCGGGGAAGAGGATGCGGCTGCCGGCTCCCCCTGACTCATCCGGCGACTGACGTGACTGCGGCGAATTCCCGCCCCTCCCCCGGGCGGGATTCGCACATTCAGGGGCGGTTTTCCGGCCCGCTCAGTGCGTCGACGTGTAGACGAACGCGGCGACGTCCTGGATCTGCGTCGCGCTCAGCTGGCCCTGGAACGGCGGCATGATCTTCCCGCCGTGCTCGACCTGCGCGAGGATCTTCGCGTAGGGCGGCTTCAGCTGGTCGAGGTTCGGGCCGACCGTGCCGGTGGAACCGGCCGCCTTCAGCGTGTGGCACCCGGTGCAGCCCGCCGAGGCGAAGACGGCCTTGCCGGCCGCCGGGTTCCCCTGCACGGCGCCGCCGCCGGCGGCGGTCGAGGTCGGCGCGGTGGACGCCGAGGACGACGTCTGCTGCGTGGTCGCCGCGGCCGCGTGCGGCTCCGCCTTCTCCTTCCCGAGCGTGAGCACCGCGGCGATCATCCCGACGAAGAAGAGCACCGACACGAGCAGGAACCAGGGCAGGCCGCGCCCGGGGAAGTCCGGGTAGCGGCGCGGGACGACGAACGACGAGACCAGCGAGAAGACGATGAACGCGGCGCCGACGATCGCGAGCCCGAGCTTCTGCCCCGCGGACAGGCCAGCGGCGACGAGGACGACCGTCGAGAGCATCGGGGGCGGAACCTATCGGAACTACGAGGTGGCCGCGTCGCCGGGGCGCGGTTCCTCCACGCCCGTCTCCGGCGGCCCGACCGGCACCGGGCGTGCCGGGCGCAGGTACAGCAGCTCGTACACCGCCGCCGCGATCACGCCGCCGGCGAGCGGGCCGATGTACCAGACCCAGAAGTGCGTCCAGTGGTCGCCGACGAGCTCTGGCCCGAACGCGCGGGCCGGGTTCATCGCCCCGCCGCTGATCGCGTAGGCCATCAGCACGCCCATCGCGACCGTGAAGCCGATCGCGAGGCCGGAGATCTGCTTGAACGCGCCGCGCGGGTCGATCGCCGTCGCGAACACGACCCAGACGAGGAAGAACGTCAGCACGGCCTCGGTGACGACCGCGGCGCCGGTGTGGACGTCGGTGCCGACCGCCGGGCCCGTGAAGGCGCGGCTCTCGCTCGCGGTCGGCAGGATCCACTTCAGGAGCAACGCCGCGAGCGCGGCGCCGCCGAACTGGACGAGCCAGTACCAGACGGCGAGCGCGGGGGCGATGCGGCGCGCGACCAGCACGCCGAGCGTCACCGCCGGGTTGAAGTGGCCGCCCGAGATGAACCCCATCGCGGAGACCATCACGCCGATCGTGAGGCCGTTCGCCAGGGCCAGGTCGGTGGGCGTGCCGGCGAAGGCCGAGCCGCCGGCGGCGACGAAGATCAGGGCGAAGGTGCCGACGAACTCGGCGATCCCGCGGCGGAGGTAGTCGCGCTCGAGCATGCGCGACACGCTACGGGCGGCGTCGGACGGATCAGCCCCGGCGTTTACCCCATCCACGCCCCGTTGTTCTGGTCGATCGCCTGCCCGGTGACGCCGAGCGCGTCGTCCGAGAGCAGCCACGCGACCGTGCCCGCGATCTCCGCCGGCTCGCCCATCCGCCGCAGCGGCACCTCCTGCACGGCGATCTCCCACGCCTGCTCGGCCGTCAGCCCGGGCCACGCCGACAGGCCCTGCCAGGCCATGTCCGTGTTCACCCAGCCGGGGCAGATCGCGTTCACCTGGATCCGGCGCGGCGCGAGCTCGGCGGCGAACGCCCGCACCAGCCCGAGCAGGCCGGCCTTCGACGCGCAGTAGGCGGTGTAGCCGGCGACGCCGATCCGCGCCAGGATCGACGACGTGACGACGATGCGGCCGCCGTCGGGCAGGTGGGGCTCCGCGGCGCGGCAGCACCAGTAGGTGCCGTCGAGGTTCGTGCGCACGATCTCGTCGAAGCGGTCGCGCTCGCCCGGCTCGTTCGGCCCGCCGACGCCGGCGTTCGCCACCAGGGCGTCGAGCGGCTCCGCGAACGCGGCGAAGACGGCGTCGCGGTCGCGGATGTCGACCGACCGCGTCGTCGCGCCCGGCGCGACGTCGCGGAGCCGCGACTCGTCGCGCGCGAGCAGCGTCAGCCGCGCGCCCTCCGCCGCCAGCCGCTGCGCGATCGCGCGGCCGATGCCCGTCCCGGCGCCGGTGACGGCCACGTGCTTCCCCTCGAGGCGCTTCACGCCGCCGAGTCTAGGGAGGCCCGGCCGAGCACCGCGCGCTCGCCGAGCGCGACGGTGACGATCGTCGCCACCGCGACCGTCTGCAGCGCGAGCAGCACGGCGAGCACCGAGCGAGTGTCGAACCGGCCGAGCGCCCACCCCGAGACGAGCAGCCCGATCGGCGCGCCGATGCACTGGAAGACGCCGAACGCGGCCACGCCCTGCGTGCGGAGCTCGCGCGGAATGCGCAGCATCACGAGCGCCTGCGTCGGCGCGTTCACGTTCGACATGAAGAAGCCTGCGACCGCCATCCCGCAGAACGGGACGATCCACGGTGCGGGCGCCGCCAGCACCCAGAGCGCCGCCATCTGGAGCGAGAACGCGGACGCGCAGAGCGTCAGCGGTTCGAAGCGGCGCACGATCACCAGCGACGCGAAGGCGCCGGCGAGCGCCCCGCCGCCGAGCGCGCCGAACAGCCAGCCCAGCACGTGCGGGTTGGCGTGGTAGTGCGTGACCACGAGCACCGGCAGCGACGCGAACAGCAGCTGCCAGCACACGTCGAGCAGCGTGAACGCGGGCGTCCACACGCGCAGGAGCTTGTCCCGCAGCAGGAAGCGGACGCCGTCCAGCACGCCGTGCGGCCCCTCCGGCAGGCGAAGCTGGGGCGGGTGGACGAACGCTGCGACGAGTGCGAAGGACGCCAGGTAGGAGGCTGCGTCGACGTAGAGCACCTGCGCCGTCCCGATCAGCCCGATCAGCACGCCCGCCGCGGGCGGGCCGAGGAAGATCGTCAGCCGGTTCGCAGCCTGGAAGAAGGCGGTCGCCTGCGCGACCCCCGCCTGGTCCTCGCCGACCAGCTCCGGCACGACCGACCGCTGGACCGAGAAGTACGGCGCGAGGAAGACGCCGGTCCCCGCGACGAGCGCGAGCAGCGCGCCGAACGGCAGCAGGTGCGCCGCGTGCAGTGCCGGGATCGAGGCGAGCAGTGGCGCGCGCGCGGCGTCGCCGACGAGCATCGTCCGTCTCGTGCCGACGCGCGCGGCGATCGCGCCGCCCCAGAAGCCGAGCACGGCGACGGGGAGGATCTCCGCGATGATCACCCAGGTCATGCGCTGCGGGGAGCCGGTCGTCCGCAGCACGAACCAGGGCAGCGCGAGCCAGGTCATCTGCGTCCCGAGCGAGGAGACGACCTCGGCGGCGAGCAGCGCCGCGAGGCGGCGGTCGCGCAGCGCGCTCACGGCTCGGCGACGGCGCCGAACGAGACGACGACGGTGTGCGTGCCGCGGCGCGCGGCGCGGCCGCGGAACTCGTCGAGCAGCGCCTCGAACCGCGCGCCGAGCTCCTCGAGCTCCGCCGGCGACAGGTCGAGGGTCGCCGACGACGTCTGCGTCGCCCGCCGCCACCGCGGCGGCAGCTCGTGCTCGCGGCGGAGCGCGTCCCGGAGCCGCTGCTGCTGGCGCCCCACGAGCTCGTCGCGCAGCACGGTCGCCTCGAGCCCGTCGGAGGGGAACTCGATGCGCGTGGCGGCCGCCTGCCACGGCCGCTCACGGCCGTGGCCGCCCTCGGCCTCCGCGACGAAGCCCCACTTGGCGAGCGCGCGCAGGTGGTAGCTGCACGACGAGGGGCTGTCGCCGACGGCCGCTGCGCACTCCGTCGCCGTCGCCGGGCCGCCCGCGTGCAGGTGGTCGAGCAGCGCCAGCCGCGTCGGGTGGGCGAGGGCGCGCATCGCGCGCGGGTCAGTCAGGGTGAGCGAGCTTTCGAAAGAGATGTTTCGAAACTACTGTTTCGAGAGCCACGCGTCAAGCACGCGCCGCTCCTTCGCACGGTCGAGCCCGGCGGGCCAACCGCCCGGCTGCGTGCGCGCCCAGGCGAGCGTGTCGCGCGCGGTCTCCGCGAGGGGCCGGGTCTCGAGGCCCGCCGCGAACGCCTTCGCGGGGTCGACGGCGAGCATCCCGGCGTAGTCGGGGCTGTGCAGCCAGAGCGGCAGCTCCAGCCACTCCTCGACCTCGTTCGCCGCCAGGAAGTCGCCGGGGACCCAGACGACCTCCGCGTCGCCGCACGCGGCGAGCAGCGCCGCGCGCGTGGTCGGCCGGTCGACGGCGTTGTACGTGCCGGCCAGGCGCCGCTCGGCGCCGTGGAGGAGCCACGCCGCCAGGTCGCGCGCGTCGATCACCTGGGCGGGCGCGTCGGGCGGCGCCGGCGCGAGGACGGGGCCGCCGTCGGCGAGCCGCAGCGGCCAGTACGTGAAGCGGCCGGTCGGGTCCCACGGCCCGACGATCAGGCCCGGGCGGACGACGAACGCCTCCGGGAACCGCTCGCGCACGACCTGCTCGCACGCCGCCTTGAGGCCGCCGTACTCCTCGTCCTCGGCCGTCCGGGACTCCTCCGTCGGCGGCGTCGAGAGGTCGGCGTACGCGGAGACCGACGAGACGAACGTGTAGTGGCCGATCTCCCCGAGCGCGTCGATCGTGTCGCCCACGACCCGCGGCACGTAGCCGCTCGTGTCGACGACCGCGTCGAACGAGCGGCCGCGCAGCGCGTCGAGGCCGCCGTCGCGGTCGCCGACGAGCCGCTCCGCCTCGGGGAAGAGGTGCGGGTTCGTCCGCCCGCGGTTGAAGAGCGTCACCGCGTGGCCGCGTGCGAGCGCCGCCTCGACGAGATGCCGGCCGAGGAACGACGTGCCGCCGAGGACGAGCATCCGCATAGGCTCCTTCATCATGCAGATCCGCCACGCCGAGCCGTCCGACTACGCGACCGTCATCGCGTCGATCGACGACTGGTGGGGAGGCCGCAGGATGGCGGCGATGCTGCCGAAGCTGTTCTTCGTCCACTTCCGCGACACGTCGTTCGTCGCCGAGCAGGACGGGGAGCTGCTCGGCTTCCTCTGCGGCTTCCGCTCGCAGACATTCCCGGACGAGGCGTACGTGCATTTCGTCGGCGTCTCGCCGGCGGCGCGCGGCTCCGGGCTCGGGCGCGAGCTGTACGAGCGCTTCTTCGCCGGGGTGGCGCCGCGCACGGTCGTCCGCTGCGTCACCTCGCCGGTCAACGAGGCGTCGGTCGCGTTCCACACGGCGATCGGCTTCGAGGTCGAGCGGATCGACGACGACTACGACGGCAGCGGCGAGAGCCGCGTCCTGCTCGTCAGGCACCTCGCCTAGCTCTTCCGGGGGATACGACGCGGCGCTCCGCCCGCGACGATGGGAGTGAACGTGGGGGTGCCGGTCTATCGGGGGAGCTTCGACGTGCCGCAGGCCGAGCGGCTGCTCTGGCGTGCCGGCTTCGGCCCGCGCGCGGGCGAGGCCGAGGCGCTCGCGAGGCTCGGGCTCGCGGGCGCGGTGCGCTCGCTCGTCTACCCGGGGCGCGAGCGCTTGGTCGGCCCGGCGCCGCACGACGACCAGGGGCGGCCGCTCGCGCCGTACGACGCGTGGGGGCACGACCACTGCTGGTGGCTCGACCGGATGGTGCGCACGTCCCGTCCCCTCGTCGAGCGAATGACGCTCGTCTGGCACGACTGGTTCGCGACCTCGAACGACGGCGTCGGCAACCAGCGGCTGATGCTGAACCAGAACGAGCTCTTCCGGACGAACGCGCTCGGCTCGTTCGAGCAGCTGCTGATCGACGTGACGAAGGACCCGGCGATGCTGCTCTGGCTGAACGGCACCGAGAACGTCAAGGACGCGCCGAACGAGAACTACGGCCGCGAGATGATGGAGCTGTTCACGCTCGGCGCGAACCGCGGCGCGTACACCGAGCGCGACGTGCGCGAGAACGCACGGTCGCTGACCGGCTGGCAGAACGAGTGGTCGACAGCGCGCGGCGACTACGACTTCCACTTCGACCCGACCGAGCACGACGCGGGCGTCAAGACCGTGTTTCGGAAGTCGGGGCGCTTCGACTGGGTCGCCGCGTGCCGGCTCTGCGTCTCGCACCCGCTGCATGCGTCGTTCTTCGTGCAGAAGCTCTGGAGCTACTTCGTGCCGACGCCGCCCGACGGGCCGACGGAGGCCGCGCTCGAGTCGCTCTACCGGAGCGGGCGGCAGGTGCTCCCCGTCGTCGAGGCGATCCTCTCGCACCCGGCGCTCTACGACGGGCCGCGCATGGTCAAGCCGCCGGTCGTCCACATCGCCGGCCTCCTGCGGCGGATCGGCGCCGGCATCACCACGACCGACTGGGCCTGGATCGGCCAGCTCTCGGGCCAGCAGCTCTTCTACCCGCCGAACGTCGCGGGCTGGGACGACACGCGCTGGCTCGACACCGCGACCTTCCGCGGGCGCTGGATCGGCGTGCAGCGCATCCTGCACGGCCGCGAGGCGCCGACGGCCACGAGCACGCCCGCCGACGCGCCGACGGTCCTCGAGCGGGCGCTCGCGTTCTGGAACGACCCGGCGCTCGCCGACGCGACCCGCGCCGCGCTGCTCCAGTTCGCGCAGACCGCGCTCGCGGACGCCGGCGCGCAGCGCTGGAAGCAGCGCCAGTACCCGGCGCTCGTCGAGAACGCGCTGCGCGAGCTGATCGCCGTCTCCCCGGACCTGCAGACGTCATGACAACGCGCGTCTCCTGCGACGAGTGCTCCCGTGCGGACGTGCTCCGCGCCGTCGCCGGCCGCGGGCTGCCGACGATCGAGCCCGGCATGCCCCTGCCGGCGGGGACCGGCCTCACGCGGCGCAGCTTCGTCGCGAAGTCGCTCGGGCTCGCCCTCTCCGTGTACGGCGCGGGGAAGCTGCGCCTGTTCGAGGAGGGGATCGCCGCGGCCGCGACGGCGCCGCAGCAGCGGGTGCTCGTCGCCGTCTTCCTCCAGGGCGGCGCCGACGCGCTCGCGCTGCTCTATCCGGAGGGCGATCCGCTCTACCGCACGCTGCGCCCGCACCTCGCGCTCTCGGGCGGCTCGGCCTACGCCGAGGACGACCGCCTGCGCTGGCACCCGGCGCTCTCGCCCCTCGCGCAGCTCCACGGCGAGGGCAAGGTGACCGTGCTGCCGGCGGTCGGCTACGACCACCCCGATCAGTCGCACTTCACCTCGCGCCACTTCTGGGAGGTCGGTGCGACGGACACGCGCCTGCTGACGGGGTGGCTGGGCCGCTACCTCGACGCGGCGGGAGTGCCCGACAACCCGCTGCAGGGCCTCTCGCTGACAGGCTCGCTCCAGCCGACGCTCGCGACCACGCGCGTGCCCGTCGCCGCGATCGACGGGCCCGACCAGTACGACTTCTGGGTGCCCGGCGTCTGGGGCGAGGTCGAGGCGCGCATGCTCGGCGCCCTCGACACGCTCGGCGCCGTGGCGTCGGACGACCCGGCCGTGCGGACGGTCGCGAACGTGACCACGCAGGCGAGCCGGCTCCGTCAGCAGCTCGTGCCCTTCTCCGCCGACGGTGCGATCAAGCCGACCGTCGCGTATCCGAGCGGCAACGACTCGTTCCCGAAGCAGCTCGAGGGCCTCGCGGCGATGATCGGCGCCGGGCTGCCGCTCCGCTGCGTCGCGCTCGAGGCGACGGGCGAGTACGACACGCACGCGGGGCAGGCCGCGGCGCTGGCGCCGGCGCTGACGACGACCGCCGCGACGCTGTACGCGTTCCAGCGCGACCTCGAGGCGCGCGGCGTCGCCGACAACGTGCTCACGCTCGTCTGGACGGAGTTCGGCCGGCGCGCGAAGGAGAACGGCTCCGGCGGCACCGACCACGGCGCCGCGGGCACCGGCTTCCTGATCGGCTCGCAGGCGCCCGGCGGGCAGATCGGCGAGTTCCCCGGCCTCGCGTCGGGCCTCGACGCCGACGGCAACCTGAAGCCGACCGCCGACTTCCGAGGCGTCTACGCAGCGCTGCTCGAGCAGTGGCTCGGCTTCGACGCCGCGCAGGTGATCCCCGACGCGGCGCGGTTCGTGCGGCCGAAGGTCGTGCGGTGAGGAGCGCGCTCGCCGTCCTCGCGGCGCTCCTCGCGCTCGGCGCGGCCGCGGCGGCGCCCGCCGCGACGGCGCCGTCGCGCGTGCAGGTCGTCGCGAGGGAGTTCTCCTTCGCGCTCTCGCGCCCGAGCGTGAAGCAGGGCGAGGTGATCGTCGAGCTCGTGAACATGGGCCAGGACCCGCACGACCTGCGCATCGCCCGGGCCGGTGCGCGGCACGTGGCCGGGACGCCCGTGGTCGCGCCGGGCGGGCGGATCGACCTGACGCTCCGCCTCCGGCCGGGGCGATACTCGCTCTGGTGCTCCGTCGCCGACCACCGGGAGCTGGGCATGCGCGCGACGCTCGTCGTCACGCGCTGAGCCTCGACGACTGCGGCGATCCGGCCGGCGCGCCGGTCGTCTACCTGCACGGCGGCGGCGACTCGCGGCTCTCGCGCCACCCGGACGACTCGATCGCCGCGTCGCTCGGCGTGCGGCTCTACGCGGTCGACCGTTGCGGCCCGCCGGTGCGGCGGCGCTCGCTGCGGGCCTGGGCCGAAGAGCTGCTCGACGAGCTCGAGCCGGCGCGGTTCGCGGTCGTCGGCTGGTCGGCGGGCGGCCCGCACGCGCTCGCCCTGGCGGCGGTCGCGCCCGAGCGGGTGGAGCGCGTGGCGCTCGTCGCGGCGATGCCGCCGCCCGACGGCGCCGCCTCCCTGCCGTGGCAGGTCAGGCGGGCGATGCGCCTCGCGCGGATCGCGCCGCGGCTCGTCGCCCGCGCGCTCGAGCGCTGGGGGAGATTGACGCCGGACCCGACCGGCGACCCGGCGACCGACGAGGCGTACGCGCGCGGCCGGGTCGAGTCGTTCCGTCACGGCGGCCTCTGGCTCGCGTACGAGCTCGCGTACCTCGGGCGTCCGTGGGGGTTCGAGCTCGCGGAGGTGACGGCGCCGGTGACGATCTGGTGGGGCGACCGCGACCGCGTCTGCCCGCCGCCGATCGCGTACGAGTACGAGCGGCGGCTGCCGAACGCGACCCTCGAGCTGGTCGACGACACGCACCAGCTCCTCTTCTCCCGCTGGCGCGAGATCCTGGCCGACGTGTCGAGACGGGACGTGTCCCAGCTCTGAGCCAGGACACGTCCCGAAGGGTCACCGCGGCGGCCGCAGCGCGGCGAACTCGTCCGTCACCTCGAGCCGCCGCGCGGCGAAGCGGAAGAGCGCCGCGGGGCGGCCGCCCGCGCGGCCGGGCGCGCGGCGCCCGTCGGCGCGCTCGAGCGCGCCCCGCCGCACCAGCACGCGCTGCAGGTTCGTCGCCGACACGTCGTGCCCGAGCGCCGCCACGTACACGTCCCGCAGCTCCGAGATCGTGAACGTGGGCGGCGCGAGCGCGAACCCGAGGTTCGTGTACGAGAGCTTCGCCCGCAGCCGCGCGCGTGCGCTCCGCACGAGCCCGTCCTCGCGCGCCCGCACCGCGCGCCAGTCGCCGGCCGACCCGCCGTCGCGCGGCGCGAGGCCGAGGTACGCCGTCGCGACGCGGCCGTCCGCGAGCACGCGCGTCTCGAGCTGCTCGACGTGTGCGAGCGACCGGACGTCGACCGCGCGCTCGAGCGCCGCCTCCAGCCGCTCGCCGCGGCGCAGGTCCGCCTCTGCCACCAGCACCTCGAGCCGCGCGTCGCCGACGCGGAGGACGACGGCGACCACGGCGTGCGACGTAGAATCCGGCACCGGTTTTCGTCCCGCAGTCTAAAACCCCACGGGAGCGCCCAGTGGAGCTGACCGAGAAGCAGATCGAGCTGCTGCGCGGCACGAACTTCGCCGCCGTGGCGACGCTCAGGGAGGACGGCACGCCGCAGACCAGCATCGTCTGGGTCGACACCGACGGCGAGGCCGTGCTCTTCAACACCACCAACCCGCGCGCCAAGGGGCGTCACCTGCGCGGCGACCCGCGCATCAGCGTCTGCGTCTTCGACGCGACGAGCCCCTACCGCTACTTCGAGGTCGAGGGCCGGGCGGAGCTCGTCGACGAGGGCGCGGACGACCACATCCACCAGCTGTCGCGCAAGTACCGCGGCGAGGACTTCGCCGGGCCGATGGACCGCGTGATCGTGCGCGTCGTCCCCGAGCGCGTCTTCTCGTACCAGGTCGACGAGTAGTGCCCCTCCAGCAAATGTCCTCCGCGTCCCTGGCGGCTGCAAAGCGGCGCGCTGCCGCGTCCTCGGTCGCCCCGGTAGTGACCACTACCGGGGCTCCCTGCGTCCTTGCATCGCTTGCTTTTCGCGCGCCAGGAACGCAGCAACATTCACTGAAGGGGCACTAGAACCCGTCGACCGGCTCGTCGGCGCCCTGCTCGACCGCGACCGCCTTCGCGATGTCGAGCGTCGAGAGGACGCCGATCGGCAGCTGCGAGACCGGGTCGACGACGATCAGGTGCGCCGTCTGGTTGTCGCGCAGGAGCTGCGCCGCGTGCTGGAGCGTGTCGGCGGGATCGATCGTCACGACCGGCGACGCGGCGACCGCGCCCGCGTTCGCGCGGGTGCCGAGCGCGCCGACCAGGTCGAGGTCGGAGACGACACCCCACGGCGTGCCGCGCGCCTCCCCGCCGAAGACGACGACCGCGTGCACCCGGTGCGCCGCCATCATCCGCGCGACCACGCGCAGCGGCGACAGCGGGTGGCACGCGATCACGCCGGGGCTCATCGCCTCGCCGACGGTGCCGTTCGTCAGGTCGGGCAGCGTGACCGTCGACGCGGTCATCAGACGTGCGCCACCTTCGTGTCGCGCGCGACGCCCGCCTCGATCGCGGCGTCCGCGACGGCCCGCGCGACCGCCGACGAGACGTGCCGCGCGAAGACGCTCGGGATGATGTAGTCGGCGGCCAGTTCGTCCGCCGGGATCACCGCCGCGAGCGCGTGCGCCGCGGCGACCTCCATCTCGCTGGTGATCGTGCGCGCCCGCACCGCCAGCGCGCCCTTGAAGACGCCGGGGAACGCGAGCACGTTGTTGATCTGGTTCGGGTAGTCCGAGCGGCCCGTCGCGATCACGGCGGCGATGTCCTCGATCTCCTCGGGCTCGACCTCCGAGCGCGGGTTCGCCAGCGCGAACACGATCGGGCTCGCCGCCATCCGCTCGACGCCGGCGCGGGTGATCGCGCCCGGCACCGAGACGCCGATGAACACGTCGGCGCCGGCGAGCAGCTCGTCGGCGGTGCCCTGGAGGTTCTCCGGGTTCGTCAGCTCGGCGTACTCCGCCTTCGCGGTGGTGAGGCCCGGACGGCCGCGGTACAGCGAGCCGCCCTCGTCGCACCCGATGATGTTCGTCACGCCGGCGGCGAGCAGCGTCTTCGTGACCGCCGTGCCGGCGGCGCCGCAGCCGGTGGTGACGACCTTCACGTCCTCGAGCCGCTTGCCGACCACGCGCAGCGCGTTGATCAGCGCCGCGAGCACGACGATCGCGGTGCCGTGCTGGTCGTCGTGGAAGACCGGGATGTCGAGCTCCTCGCGCAGCCGCGCCTCGACCTCGAAGCAGCGCGGCGCGGCGATGTCCTCGAGGTTGATGCCGCCGAAGCCCGGGGCGATCGCCTTCACGGCCGCGACGATCTCGTCGACGTCGGTCGTGTCGAGGCAGATCGGGAAGGCGTTGACGTCGCCGAACTCCTTGAACAGCATCGCCTTGCCCTCCATCACCGGCAGGGCCGCCTCGGGGCCGATGTCGCCGAGGCCGAGCACGGCGGTGCCGTCGGTGACGACGGCGACCATGTGCTGCTTGCTCGTCAGGTGCCAGACCTTGTCGGGGTCGTCGGCGATCGCGCGGGAGACGCGCGCCACGCCGGGCGTGTACGCCATCGAGAGGTCGTCGCGCGTCTTCACCGGGTTGCGGGGGACGACCTCGATCTTGCCGCCGAGGTGCATCAGGAAGGTGCGGTCGGAGACGTGCATGACGTGAACGTGGTCGACCGTGCGCATGGCTGCGACGATCTCCTCGAGATGCGCCGCGTCCGCTGCGAGCACGGTCACGTCGCGGACCTTCGTGCCGCGCTCCGCGCGGACGAGGTCGATCGCGCCCAGCGAGGCCCCGGCCTCGCCGATCGCGGCCGCCAGCCGTGCGAAGACGCCGGGGTGGTCCTCCAGGCGGACGCGGACGGTGGCGCTGAACGATGCGGATGGATGAGACATGCGCCGACCGTACTGCGGGCTCTCTCCACTCACATCCGGGGGCACCATAGCGCCTGTGCGGGAAACTACGCTGAGTCCCGATGTACCTGACGATCTGCGACGTCGGCCCGCGCGACGGCCTCCAGAACGAGGCTGCGACGCTGGCGCCGGCGGCCCGCGCCGAGCTCGTCTCGCGCCTCGCCGCGGCGCGCCTGCCGCGGGTCGAGGCGGTCTCGTTCGTGCGCGCCGACCGGGTGCCGCAGATGGCGGGCGCCGAGGAGGTGGCCGCGGGCGTCGTCCGCCACGAGGACACCGAGCTCTCGGGACTCGTGCTCAACCTCCGGGGCTGGGAGCGGCTCGCGGCCGCAGGTCTCGACCGCGTCAACTGCACGCTCGCGGCGACGGACTCGTTCAACCGGCGGAACGGCAACGCGTCGCTCGACGAGGCGGTCGAGCGCGTCGCCGCGATCGTGCGCGCGGCGACCGTCCCGGCGACGGTGACGGTGTCGTGCGCCTGGGGCTGCCCGTTCGAGGGCGAGGTCGACCCGGGCGCCGTCGCGGGCCTGTGCGAGCGGCTGGCCGGCGCGGACGAGCTCGTCCTCGCCGACACGATCGGGGTCGCGACGCCGGGCCGCGTCCGCCGGCTCGTCGAGCGCGTCTCGATCCTCGGCCGTCCGGTCGGCGCGCACCTGCACAACACGCGCTCGACCGGCTACGCGTCCGCGTGGGCGGCGCTCGACGGCGGCGCGACGGTGCTGGACGCCTCCGTCGGCGGCCTGGGCGGGTGCCCGTTCTCGCCGAACGCGACGGGCAACATCGCGACCGAGGACCTCGTCTGGCAGCTCGAGCGCGAGGGCGTCGAGACCGGGATCGACCTCGACGCGCTGCTCGAGACCGCCGTCTGGCTCGAGGGCCTGCTCGGGCACCGGCTCGAGGGCTCGCTGCACCGCGCCGCCCGCTGGCCGTAGCTACGCGCGCACGGTCCCGTTCGCGACGAGCGCGTCGACCTCCTCGTCGGCGTAGCCGGCCTCGCGCAGCACGACGCGTGTGTGCGCGCCGAGCGGGGGCGGCGGCGCCGTGTGCTCGACGCGCTCGCCGTCCGCCGACAGCGGGAGCCCGCCGAGGCCGGTCAGCAGGCCGAGCGCCTGCGTCTGCTCCGACGACGCAACCTGCGCCACCGTCGCCACCGGCGCCGCGGGCACCCCCGCGGCCGCGAGCCGCTCGACCCACGCGTCGGTCGTGTCCGTGCTCAACCGGGCGGCGATCGTCTCGTGCAGCTCGTCCCGGTGCGCGACGCGCCCGGGATTCGTCCGGTAGCGCTCCTCGTCGGGGAGGTCGAGCTCGCCGCGCAGCCGCTGCCACAGGCCGTCGTTGCCGGCCGCGAGCATCAGCTGCCCGTCCGCCGTGTCGAACGCCTCGTACGGGACGATCATCGGGAACGCGGTGCCGAAGCGGCGGCCGAGCTCCTCGCCCGTCACCTGGTACGAGCGCACGTGGTAGGCCATCAGTGCGAGCGCCGTCTCGTAGAGCGAGACCTCGATCGTGCGCCCGCCGCCGGCATGGAGGGCGCCGAGCGCACCGAGCGCGGCCCAGAGCCCGGTGCCGATGTCGACGAGCGAGACGCCGACGCGGACGCCGCGGCCGCCCTTCTCGCCGGTGACGGAGATGATCCCCGCCGCCGCCTGGATCAGCGGGTCGTAGCCGGGCCGGTCGGCGAGCGGCCCGACCGTCCCGAACGCGGAGATCGAGACGTGGACGAGCTCGGGATTGCGGCCGCGCAGCGTGTCCGCGTCGAGGCCGAGCTCGCGCGCGAGCCCGGGGCGCAGCGACTGCACGAAGACGTGCGAGCTGTCGGCGACGCGCCGCACGGCCTCGGCCCCGTCCGGGTCGCGGAGCGAGGCGGCGAGCGAGCGCTTCGACGCGTTCGACGTCGTGAAGAGCAGCCCCTGGCCGTCCTGGAACGGCGGGCCCCACTGACGCGCCTCGTCGCCGCCGAGCGACTCGACCTTGACGACGTCGGCGCCGAGCGCGCCGAGCACGCTCGTGCAGGTCGGGCCCGCGACCGACGTCGTCACGTCGACGACGCGCACCCCCGCGAGCGGACGGAAGCTCACAGGCGCGGGCGCTCGTCGTGGTCGTCGCGGCGGTGCACGGTTCCGCAATCATCGCTCGTTCATGAATCGCCTTGCCCAGGAGACGTCGCCGTACCTGCTCCAGCACGCCTCGAACCCGGTTGACTGGTACCCGTGGGGCGAGGAGGCGCGCGCGGCCGCTGTCGAGCGCGACGTGCCGATCCTGCTCTCGGTCGGCTACGCGGCGTGCCACTGGTGCCACGTGATGGAGCGCGAGTCGTTCGAGGACGGGGCGACGGCCGCGGTGATGAACGAGCACTTCGTCAGCGTCAAGGTCGACCGCGAGGAGCGGCCCGACGTCGACGCCGTCTACATGGACGCCGTCGTCGCGCTTTCGGGGCACGGCGGGTGGCCGATGACCGTGTTCCTGACCCCGGCCGGCGAGCCGTTCTTCGGCGGCACGTACTTCCCGCCGGAGCCCCGCCACGGGCTGCCCTCGTTCCGGCAGGTGCTGCGCGCCGTCGCCGAGGCGTGGCGCGACCGTCGCGACGAGGTCGAGCGCTCGGGCGGGCGGCTCACCGAGCACATCCGCTCGGCGGCGCGTCTGCGCCCGTCGGCCGAGCCGCTGACGCCGGCGCTGCTCGACGAGGCCGTGCGGAACCTGGGGGAGGGGTTCGACGGTCGCTGGGGCGGCTGGGGGCACGCGCCGAAGTTCCCGCCGGCGCCCGTGCTGGAGCTGCTGCTGCGTCGCGGCGAGCGCGAGCTGACGCGGCGCACGCTCGACGGGATGGCGCTCGGCGGCATGCACGACCTCGTCGGCGGCGGCTTCCACCGCTACTCCGTCGACGAGCGCTGGCTCGTGCCGCACTTCGAGAAGATGCTGTACGACAACGCGCTGCTCGCCTCGGTGTACCTGCACGCGGCCCGCGCCTTCGGCGACGAGCGCTACCGTCGGATCGCCGACGCGACGCTCGACTACGCGCTGCGCGAGCTCAGGCTCGACTCCGGCGGCTTCGCCTCCGCGCAGGACGCCGACACCGACGGAGTCGAGGGGCTCACGTTCACGTGGGCGCGCGGCGAGGGAGCGCCCGAGGAGCTGCTCGAGCCGTTCGAGGGCGAGCGCTTCGTCCTGCGCGGCGAGCTCGACGAATCGACGCGCGCCCGACTCTTCGAGCTGCGGGAGCGGCGGCCGAAGCCGGCGCGCGACGACAAGGCGGTCGCGTCGTGGAACGGCCTGATGCTGGCGGCGCTCGCGCAGGGCGGCCGCGTCGAGGACGCGGTGCGACTCGCGGAGTTCCTGCTGGGGCCGCTCTCGACGCCCGAGGGGCGGCTGTACCGCACGTGGCGCGACGGCGTCGCCAAGGGCACGGGCTACCTCTCCGACTACGC
>CAZBYA010000013.1:0-43594 GCA_964496175.1 uncultured Gaiellales bacterium
ACCGGCGCTCGCGCGGCGCCGAGGCCTACTGGAAGGTGGCGATGGAGCTTGTCGAACGCAGCTAGCCCGAGACGGGGTCTCGGTCGCGGCTTCGAGGTGCTGATCGGCGGCGGCGAGCCGGAGCTGGCGCACCTGCCGGTCGAGCAGATCCACGCGAACCCGCGCCAGCCGCGCAAGCGGTTCGACGGGGAGGCCGTCGGCGGGCTGGCGGAGTCGATCCGCGCGCAGGGCCTGATCCAGCCGATCGTCGTGCGGCCGCGGCTCGAGGGCGGCTACGAGCTGATCGCCGGCGAGCGCCGCTGGCGTGCCGCGCGCGAGGCGGGGCTCGCGACCGTGCCGGCCGTCGTCCGCGAGGCCGACGATCGCGACACGCTGCTGCTCGGCCTGGTCGAGAACGTCGCGCGCGAGGACCTCTCGCCCGTCGAGGAAGCGCGCGGCTACGCCGTGCTGATCGACGAGTTCGGCCTGTCGCTCGGCGAGGTCGCCGAGCGGGTCGGGAAGTCGAAGCCGACCGTCTCGAACCGCATCCGGCTGCTCGAGCTCCCGGACGACGTGCTGGCGATGATCGGCCGCCACGAGCTGACCGAAGGGCACGCCCGGGCGGTGCTGGCGGTGCCGGATCACGAGGGGCGGCGCAAGCTGGCCCGGCGGATCGTCCGCGAGGGCATGTCGGTGCGCGCGGCCGAGCGTGCGGCCCGCTGGGCGGGCGCGCGGACGAAGGAGCGGCGCGTCACCACCGTCGACCCGGCTCTGGCGGCCCGCATCAAGGATGCCGTCCGGCTGCTGACGGGGTTCGAGGCGAAGGTGGGCGCGGCCGGCGTGCACCTGCCGGTCGACGGCGAGGTGCAGCTCGAGGAGCTCGCCGAGGCGCTCGAGCGGCTCCAGCGGCCGTAACCGGATCCTCCGCGGGGGCGTTTATCCCCCGTGAACGGGCTCTGGCTCTCCGACATCGAGTCGCTCGAGGCGATCTCCTCCGACGACGTCACGCGCCGGCTGTTCCTGCGGATGGCCGAGATGCAGCAGCTCGGCCGGCTCCAGCCGTTCCTGGTCGAGCTCGAGAACGACCGCGACCTCGACGACGAGACGAAGGTGACGGTGGCCGAGCTGGCCTGCGACGCGAGCTTCCTGCACGCGGTCGAGGACTACGTCCACCGGACGCGCGCGCTCCACTGAGCCGTGCTGGAGCCCGACGACACCCAGTCGTTCGAGGTGCCGCCGACGGAGCCCGAGGCGGGCCCGGTCGAGTACGAGGTCGTCGAGCGCCGCTACTTCGGGCTGCCGCCGAGCTCCCTGCTCGCTGCGCTCGCGGGGACGCTGCTCCTGCTCGCGCTGATCTCGTTCGCCGCGCTCGGCGTGATCGAGGGGGCGCTCTTCCTGCTCGCCGGCCTCATCTTCGCGCTCCTCTACGTCGAGCAGGCGCGCCGGCGGCGCGAGACGCCGCTCGAGAAGCTGACGGCGTTCGCCCTCGAGCGCTCGCGCGGCTTCGCCGGCTACGCCCGCTCGACGGTGCGCGCGTGGTCGGGCGCCGGGCGCCGGGTGACCGCGCTCCGCCTGGAGGCCGCCCGCCTGCGGCGCGAGCGGTCCGAGCTCCAGTACGCGCTCGGCGGCGCCGTCCACGAGGGCGACGTCGAGGCGACCGAGCGGCTGCGCACCCGTCTCCGCGAGGTCGACGCGCTGCTCGACGAGGTCGGCCGCGAGGTCGCGCGGACGCTCGCGCAGGCCCGGCGGCACACGTCGCGGGAGCGGCTCGCGGTCGCCTCGACCGAGATCCGCCGGCCGCAGCACTAGTAGCTTCCCGCAGGGGGCCCGCGGTACCTCCCGATGCCGGCGCACGGCCCGCCGGTGAGCGTTCGCGGCAGAGTGGCTGCATCCCAGCTCTCGCGCGAGATCCGCGAGTCGGCGACGCTGACGCTGAACGAGCGCGCGAAGGAGCTGGCCGACCAGGGCAAGCCGGTCGTCCACCTCGGCGGCGGCGAGCCGAAGAACAAGGTGCCGCTCCCCGCGCTCGTCGCGTCCTCGGCGCGGCTCGCGACCGGCGACGTCAAGTACGTCCCGAGCGACGGCACGCCCGCGCTGAAGGCCGCCGTCGTCCGCTACACCGAGGAGTGGTACGGGCGGCGGGTCGAGCCGGCGAACGTGGTCGTCTCCTCCGGCGCCAAGCAGGCGCTGTTCAACCTGCTCTACACGCTCGTCGACCCGCAGGACGAGGTCGTGATCCTCGCGCCGTACTGGGTGAGCTACCCGGAGCTCGTGCGCATGGTGCGCGGCGTGCCGGTGATCGTGCACCCGGAGGACGGCGGCTTCGTGCCGCGGCTCGACGAGGTGGCGGCGGCCGTCGGCGCCGACACGAAGGCAGTGATCGTCAACAGCCCCAACAACCCGTCCGGCGCCGTCTACCCGGACGAGCTCGTGCGCGGCCTCGTCGAGCTCTGCGAGCAGCGCGGCGTCTACCTCGTGATGGACGACATCTACCACCGCCTCGTCTTCGACGGCGTCCGCCCCGCGCCGGCGTACGCGTTCACCGACCGCAGCGTCGACGAGTCGCGTGTGATCGTCGTCAACGGCGTCTCGAAGCTGTACGGGATGACCGGCTTCCGCGTCGGCTGGACGATCGCGCCGCGCGAGCTCACCGAGGTGCTGAAGACGGTGCAGTCGCAGACCACCTCGTGCCCCGCGGCCGTCTCGATGGCCGCTGCGGAGGGTGCGCTCACCGGCGTGCAGAGCGCCGCCGAGAGCCTGCGCCTCGCGATCCAGGCGAACCGGGACATCCTCGTGCAGGAGCTGCGCGCGTTCCCGGGCGTGCACGTCGAGAAGCCGCTTGGCACGTTCTACTGCCTGCCCGACTTCAGCGCGTACGGCGCCTCGTCCGAGGAGCTCTCGGCGCTGCTGCTCGAGCGCGCGCTCGTCGTCACGGTGCCCGGCCGCGAGTTCGGCGCCGAGGGGCACCTGCGCCTCAGCTTCTGCGGCGGCGCGAAGGAGATCGTCGAGGGGATCCGCCGGATCCGCTGGGTGCTCGACCCGACGGCGCCGAACGAGATCGTGATCGGCGAGCGGCGGCTCCAGAGGGACTGGCTGTGAGCTTCAACCCGCTCGCCGTGCGCACGCCGGCCCAGGACGACGCGCGCGCGCTCGCCGCCGACGTCGGGCTCGCGGGCCAGGGCTTCCTCAACCTCCGCTGCGCCTACTGGAACCTGCCCGCCGAGGCGCTGTACGAGGAGGCCGTCTTCCGCGGCGAGGGGCGCATCACGCGCGACGGCGCGCTCGTCGTCGACACCGGGGCGCACACGTCCCGCTCGGCGCAGGACAAGTTCATCGTCCACGAGCCCGAGTCGTCGGCGCTGGTGTGGTGGGGCGAGTACAACCACCCGCTCGGCGCGGACAGCTTCGGCGAGGTGCTGGCGCGTGTGCTCGGCTTCTTCCAGGGGCGCGACGCGTTCGTGCAGGACCTCGTCGCCTGCGCCCCGTCCGAGCTGGCGCTGCCGATCCGGATCGTCACCGAGCACGCCTGGCAGAGCCTGTTCGTCCGGACGATGTTCGCGAAGCCCCCGACGCGGGACGCCTATCGCGCGCACGTGCCGCAGTTCACCGTGATCGCGGCGCCGTCGTTCCGCGCGCAGCCCGCGACCGACGCGACGCGGACGGAGACGTTCGTGCTGCTCGACCTGGCGCGGCGGCTCTGCCTGGTCGGCGGCACGCGTTACGCCGGGGAGCTGAAGAAGGCGATCTTCACCGTCGTCAACTACCTGGCGCCGCTCGCCGGCGCGCTGCCGCTGCACTGCTCCGCGAACGTCGGCTCCGACGGCGACACCGCGCTCTTCCTCGGCCTCTCGGGCACCGGCAAGACGACGCTGTCGGCCGACCCGCGGCGCAGCCTCGTCGGCGACGACGAGCACGTCTGGGGGGACGACGGCATCTTCAACGTCGAGGACGGCTGCTACGCGAAGGTGATTCGCCTCTCCGAGACGGCGGAGCCGGAGATCCACCGCGCGACGCACACGTTCGGGACGATCCTCGAGAACGTCGCCTTCGACCCCGTGTCGCGCCGGATCGACCTCGACTCCGACGTGCGCACCGAGAACACGCGCGCCGCCTACTCGCTCGACGTGATCGCGAACGCCGTCCCCGGTCGCAGCGCGGGGCACCCGCGGAACGTCGTGCTGCTGACGTGCGACGCGCAGGGGGTGCTGCCGCCGGTGGCGCGCCTGTCGACGGAGCAGGCGCTCTACCACTTCGTCTCCGGCTACACCTCGAAGGTCGGCGGCACCGAGGCGGGCGTCGGGCTCGACCCGGAGATCACCTTCAGCACCTGCTTCGGCGCGCCGTTCCTCGTCCACCACCCCCTCGTGTACGCGGAGGCGCTGCGGCGCAAGCTCGAGCTGCACGGGACGGCGTGCTGGCTGGTGAACACCGGTTGGGTCGGCGGGCCGTACGGCGTCGGCGAGCGCATCGCGATCCGCCACACCCGCCGCCTGCTCGACGCCGCCCTCTCGGGCGAACTCGACGACGTCGAGACGTACGTCGATCCCGTCTTCGAGTTCGAGGTCCCGTCCTCGTGCCCGGGCCTGCCGGACGACGTGCTCCACCCGTCGCGCGCGTGGTCCGACGAGGACGAGTACTGGCGCCGCTACCGGGAGCTCGCCGGCCGCTACCGCGACAACTTCCAGAAGCTCGCGGGCGCGGGTGAGTGGGCGATCCTGGATTCGAACCAGGGACCTCCGCCTTATCAGAGCGGCGCTCTAACCAACTGAGCTAATCGCCCGCGCGGCCGCCAGTGTACCCGGCGTGCGTTTGCCTCGAAGGCCCGGGGTAATCTAGGAACGGATGGTCGAGATGACGATCTACGGCGTCTCGTTCGACCTGGTCGGCAAGCAGCCGATCGTGCTCCTGAAGACGGCCGAGGGCAACCGGTACCTGCCGATCTGGATCGGCCACCCCGAGGCGGCCGCGATCCTGATGAAGCTCCAGGGCGCGTCGGCGCCGCGCCCGCTGACGCACGACCTGCTCGTCAACATCCTCGGCGAGCTCGAGGTGGAGGTCGTGCGCGTGACCGTGACCGAGCTGCGCGAGAACACCTTCCACGCGTCGATCACCGTCGCGCAGAACGGCACCGAGCTGGAGATCGACTCCCGTTCCTCCGACGCGATCGCCGTCGCGGTGCGCGCGCACGCGCCGATCTTCGCCGCCGACGAGGTGATCGAGGAGTCCGCGATCGAGATGGAAGGCGACGACGTCAACGAGGAAGAGATCGTCGACGAGTTCAAGCGCTTCCTCGACAAGGTGTCGGCGGAGGACTTCGCCGAGGCCGAGGTCGAGGGCGAAGGCTTCGAAGCCGGGCCCGAAGAGGACGAGTAGCTAGCTCACCTCGCGCTTCGTCAGCGCGAGCAGCTCGGCGTAGAACGCGCGCAGGCCCTCGTCGCTCAGCGGGCCGCGGTTCGCGCGCGACTGGTAGGCGACCATCCACTCCTCGCGCTCCGGGTCGACGAACGCGATCCCCTGCTCGTCCTTGTACGACTTGAGCCGCGCGACGAGCTTCAGCCGGCGGTTGACCGCGTCGACGATCCCGCGGTCGACGTCGGAGATCTGCTCCCGCAGCTGGCGGATGACGGGATCGGGCTCGGCGGCGCTCACGCGCTAGAGGGTAACGGCAGCGACCAGGGCGACGGCGTTGAACACCGCGTGCAGCAGCATCCCCGGCAGGACGCTGTCCGTCCGCGAGCGGATCCACGCCAGCACGCAGCCGAAGGCGACGATCACGGGCAGCGAGACGAGCAGCCCGTGCGCGAGGCCGAAGAGCAGCCCGACGAGCAGGATCGCCGGCCAGCGGCCGAAGCGGGCGAGCAGCGAGTAGCCGAGGCCGCGGTAGGTGAGCTCCTCGACGAACGGGATCCACGTGCAGATGACGAGCCCGTTGACGACGTACTGCGCTGCGTGCGCCGGCTCCCAGTGGGCCGGTGTCAGCCCCTGCTCGTTCCCCGGGTGGGCGAGCGCGCCGTAGACGAGCTCGAACGCCTGGATCGCGAAGAACGCGAGGAGGATCGCGCCGGCGGCCGCGGCGATGCGCCTGGGGCGGCGGATCGCCAGCAGCTCGAACCGCGGCGCGGCGATCGCGAGCACGACACCGAGGACGATCGCGTCCTGGATTAAGGCGCCGACGGCGGTCGACCACTGGTACAGCACCTGCGGATCCGGCTTCCCGCTCGACGCGCGCGTGCCGTAGCCGAGGGCGACCAGCAGCGCCACGAGGCCCAGCCAGAGTGCGAGCCGGCGCGACTCGTCCCTACGATACGACGGCGCCGTGCCGTACTCAGCGTTCACTCCGGCCGAGGCTAACAGCGCCCTCGACGAGGTGCGCCCCGTCGCCGAGCGCCTGGTCGCCGTGCGCGCGCGCATGCGCGAGCTCGAGCGTGCGCAGGCGGAGGCCGTGCAGCGGATCGCCGGCAACGGCGTCGGCCACGTCGCCACCGACCTGAACGACGCGCGCGGCGAGCTCGTCGGGCTCGCCGACGCGGCGGTCGCCTGCGTCGAGCGGCTCGAGGAGCTAGGCGTCGTCGTGAAGGACGTCGACGCGGGGCTCGTCGACTTCCCCGCGCTGCGCGAGGGCGAGGACGTCCTCCTCTGCTGGCGCGTCGGCGAGCCGTCGGTCGCGTACTGGCACTCGCTCGACGAGGGGTTCGCCGGGCGGAAACCGATCGACTGGGGCGAATAGGCCGGCATGCCTCAGACCTGGCAGCGGGTGGTGATCGCGGCCGTCGTGATCGTGGTGGCGTACGCCGCCGCGCGGCTCGTCGACTGGCGCATGGCGAGGAGGCAGCTGACCCCCGAGGCGATGACGCGCTACCGCGTCGTGCGTCGCGTCGTGTTCACCGCGATCGTCTTCGTCGGCGTGCTCTCGGCGCTGCTCGTGATCCCGCAGGTGCGCGCGATCGCGGGCGGCGTGCTCGCGTCGTCCGCCGTGATCGGGCTGGTGATCGGCTTCGCGAGCCAGCGCACGATCGGCAACGTCGTCGCCGGGATACTGATCGCGCTCGCGCAGCCGCTGCGGCTCGGCGACGAGGTCGAGGTCGAGGGCGGCCGCGGCACCGTCGAGGAGATCGGCCTCACGTACACGTGGATCCGCACCGCCGACAACGAGCGGCTGGTCGTGCCGAACGAGAAGCTCGCCTCCGACGCGATCCGCAACTCGACGATCCGGAGCACCGAGTCGCTGGCCGAGGTGACCGTCCAGGTCCCGCGCGAGGACGACCTCAGGCGCGTCGTCGAGTCGCTCCGGGTCGAAGGCGAGGAGGCGTACGTGACCGACCTCGGGGACAAGGCGACGATCGTCGTGCGCAGGTGGATCCCGCACGGGACGTCGGCCGAGCAGGCCGAGAGCGACCTGCGGATCGCGATCGACGAGCGCCTGAAGGCGGCGGGGCTGTGAGCAGGCGCGGCGACGAGCTCGACCTGCTGCTCGCGCATCGGGGGCGGAAGAAGAAGCGGTCGTCGCGCATCCGGCGCCGCCGCCGGTCGGGGCTGGTGCTCGGGACGATCGCGATCGGCTTCGCGGCCGTCGCCGCGACGATCGGGCTCGGCGCGGGCGTGGCCCTCTCCGCCGGCTGCAACCTCAGCTCGCTGCGTCCCGTCGAGATCGGGCAGAACTCGTTCGTCTACGCCGCCGACGGCTCGCTCCTCGGCTCGATCCCCGCCGAGCGCAACCGCGTGCCGGTGTCCCTCGGGCAGATGTCGCAGTGGCTGCCGCGCGCGACGATCGCCGTCGAGGACCGCCGCTTCTACCAGCACGGGGGCGTCGACTACGTCGGCATCGCGCGCGCCGCCTGGGAGGACCTGCTCGCGGGCCGCGCCGTGCAGGGCGGCTCGACGATCACGCAGCAGCTCGTCCGCCAGCTCTACACCGGGAGCGAGAAGACGCTCAGCCGCAAGCTGAAGGAGGCGTGCCTGGCGATCAAGCTCGCCGACAAGTGGCCGAAGAACACGATCCTCGACGACTACCTGAACACCGTCCCGTACGGCAACCACGCGTACGGTGTCGAGGCGGCCGCCGAGACGTACTTCTCGAAGCACGCGAAGGACCTGACGCTCCTCCAGTCGGCGCTGCTCGCGGGGCTGCCCCAGGCGCCGTCGGAGTACGACCCGTTCCACAACCCGCAGGCCGCGCTCGACCGCCGCAACGAGGTGCTGCGGGCGATGCTCGCGAGCGGCGACCTCACGTTCGAGCAGTACGACGCCGCCGTGCGCTCGACCGACCTCGGCCTCCGGCCCGGGCGCATCTACACGCGGATCAAGGAGCCGTACTTCTTCTCCTACGTGCTCGAGCAGCTGCAGCAGCAGTACGGCGCGGCGACGGTGCAGGAGGGCGGGCTGAAGGTCTACACGACGATCGACCCGCGGCTGCAGCGGCTCGCGCAGAAGGCGATCCTCGACATCCTCCCGTACAGGACCGACCCCGCGGCCGCGGTCGTGTCGATCGAGCCGGGTACCGGCGCGATCCGCGCAATGACCGCCGTCGTGCGCAACGCGGGCAACCAGTTCAACCTCGCGGCGCAGTCGTCACGCGAGGCGGGTTCGACCTTCAAGACCTTCGTGCTCGCGTCGGCGATCGAGCAGGGGATCGACCCGGACACCACCTACTACACGTCGGCGCCGTTCACCTGCACGCTCGGGCCGTGGTGCCAGACACCGTGGCAGGTGCACACGTACGAGAACACCTACATGGGGAGCGTCTCGGTCACGCGCGCGACGCTCGCCTCCGACAACACGGTGTACGCGCAGCTGACGCTCGACGTCGGTCCCCGCTACGTCTGGCAGCTGGCGCACCGCCTCGGCGTGCACCTCTCGCCCGACCGGCCGGTCGCGTCGATCGGGCTCGGCGCGCTCTCGGTCTCTCCGCTCGACATGGCGGCGGCGTACGCGACGTTCCCGGCGATGGGGATCTACGCGAAGCCGATGGCGATCACCAAGGTGATCCTGCCCGGCGGCCACCTCGACACCTACTCGGGCTGGGGCAAGCCGCAGACGAAGCGGGCGCTCTCGCAGGGCGTCGCCTGGAAGGTCAACGACGTGCTCGCCCAGAACGCGCTGTACGGGACGGGTGCGGGCTCCGGCGACGGCGTCCACCCGAACGCCGGCAAGACCGGGACGACGGACAACCATGCCGACGCCTGGTTCGACGGCTACACGGGCCAGCTGAGCACCGTCGTCTGGATGGGGTACCCGAAGGGCGAGATCCCGATGCTCGACGTGCACGGCGTCGCGGTTGCAGGCGCGACCTTCCCGGTGCCGATCTGGCACGAGTACATGGCGGCCGCGCTCTGGCACAGGCCGGTGCTCGCCTTCCCGGCGCCGGCCGCCTACCCGACGTGGCGCTACGTCCCGCGCGGCAGCTACGGGAGCCTCGGGTACGTGGCGCCGCCCGCGACGACCACGACCACGACGACGACCGCGCCGTCGACCACCCCGGCGCCGCCGACGCCGGCCAAGCCCGCGCCCCGCGTCACGACGCCGGCGACGCCCAAGCCAGCGCCGCCGCCCACGACCACGACCGCTCCACCGCCGCCTGCGACGACGGAGGGCCCGCCGCCGACGCCGGGGCACTTCGGGTAACAGCTACGTCGTCGTGGGTGCGGTCGTCGTGGGTGCGGTCGTGGCCGGCGCGGTGGTGGCCGGCGCGGTGGTCGTGGGCGGGGCGACCGTCGTCGTCGGCGGGGGCGGCGGCGGCGCGGTCGTGGTCGGCGGCGCGATCGTCGTCGTGCGGTGCGTGGTGGTCGGTGGCGGCGCGGTGGTCGTGCGGGCCGTCGTCGTGCGCGCCGTCGTGGTCGCCGGCGCCGTGGTGCTCGTGAGCGCGGTCGTCGTGGGCCGCGTGCGCGTGGTCGAGGCGACCGTCGGCACCGATGCCAGGCTGAGGCCGCGCGTCGACACCGGGCCGCCGCCTCCACCACCACCGCCGCTCGTGACGAGCGCGAGCGCGACGCCGCCGCCGAGCAGGATGAGCGCCGCGGCGAGTGCGCCCAGCATCATCGTCCGCCGCGACCGCGCCGCCGGTGCGGGCCGCAGCACCTGCGTGGCGGCCGCTGCGTCGGTGACGTAGGGGGTCGTCGCCGCGGCGAGCATCGTCGCCGCGCCCTCGCCGCCCCGCAGCTCCGCGAGCAGCGCGGCGCCGTCCGCCGGCCGGTCGGCGGGGTCCTTGGCGAGCGCGGCGCTCGCGATCGCGGCCAGCCGCGCCGGGACGTCCGGGCGCACGCTCGCCGGGTCGGGCGCAGGCTCGTCGCGGTGCATGCGGACGAGCTCCATCGCGTTACCTGAGCTGAACGGGAGGCGCCCCGTCAGCATCCGGAAGAGGATGACGCCCAGCGAGTAGACGTCGCTCGCCGGCGTCGCCGTCTGCCCGCTCGCCTGCTCCGGCGAGATGTACGCGGCGGTGCCGAGGACCGTCCCAGCCTCCGTCAGCGTGCCGGCGCCGCCGATGCGGGCGATGCCGAAGTCGGCGATCTTCGCGCGCTCCTCGGCGTCGAACAGCACGTTCGCGGGCTTCAGGTCGCGGTGGACGAGGCCGCGCGCGTGCGCGTGCGCGAGGCCCGCGGCGACGTCGGTCGCGATCCGGTGCGTCTCCTCGGCCGGGAGCGCAACGCCCGCGCGCAGCCTGTCCTCGAGTGAGCCGTTCGGCAGGTACTCGAGCACCATGAAGGGCCGGCCGTCGTGCTCCCCGAAGTCGAACAGGGAGCAGATGTTGGGGTGCGAGAGGGTCGCGACCGCCCGCGCCTCGCGGACGAAGCGCTCCCGCTCCGCGGTCGGGGACAGCATCTTCACCGCGACGCGGCGCGCGAGCTCCTCGTCGTGCGCCAGCCAGACGGCGCTCATCGCGCCGCGGCCCAGCGGCTCGAGCAGGCGGTAGCGCCCTGCGATCAGCTCCTGCGCCATCAGCCGCGATTATCGTGGACGGCCGTGGACCTGCTGGGGATCGAGGAGGCGCTGCGGCTCGTGCTGGAACGGGCCGCGCCGCTCGAGCACGAGGAGGTCGTCCTCCGCGACGCGCTCGGCCGCTTCCTCGCCGAGCCGGTGCGCTCCGCCGTCGACCTGCCCCCGTTCGACAGCTCGGCGATGGACGGGTACGCGGTGCGCGCCGCCGACACCCCCGGCCGCCTGGCCGTCGTGGGCTCGTCGGCCGCCGGCGTGCCCGCCGAGCGCGAGCTGGGCGCCGGCGAGGCGATCGGGATCTCGACCGGCGCCGTCGTGCCGGCCGGCGCCGATGCGGTGGTACCGGTCGAGCGGGCGGCAAGCGGGAACGGGGAGGTCGAGGCCGAGGTCGTTGCCCCAGGCGACAACGTGAGGCCGCGCGGCGGCGACGTGCGCGCCGGTGACGTCGTGGTCGAGGCGGGGAGCAGGCTCGGCCCGCCGCAGCTCGCGGCGATCGCCGCCGCCGGCGTCGGCGAGGTGCGCTGCGCCCGCCGGCCCCGCATCGCCGTGCTCGCCACCGGCAGCGAGCTCGCCGTGCCGGGCACGCCGCTCGCGCCCGGGCAGATCTACGAGTCGAACACGGTGCTTCTCGACGCGCAGCTCCGCGAGGCCGGCGCGGAGGTCGTCGACGTCGCGACCGTCGCCGACGACCCCGAGGCGACGCGGGCCGCGCTCGAGCGCGCGCTCGCCGCCGACGTCGCCGTCACGTCGGGCGGCGTCTCGGTCGGGCCGCACGACCTCGTCCGCGCGCAGCTCGCCGAGCTCGGCGCGCAGGAGGTCTTCTGGCGCGTGGCGCTCCGTCCGGGAAAGCCGATCGCGTTCGCCGTGCGCGGCCGGACGCTGGTCTTCGGGCTGCCGGGCAACCCGGTCTCCTCTCTCGTCGGGGTCGAGCTCTTCGTCAAGCCCGCGCTGCTCGCCCTCCAGGGCGCGCTCGAGCCGCGGCCGGCGTACCGCCCCGGCGTGCTCGCCGCGCCGCTGCGCCGGAACGAGCAGCGGGACGCGCTCGTGCGCGCACGCGCCGTCGGCGGGGACGGTGCGACGGTGCTCGAGCCGGTGAGCGGTCAGGAGTCGCACATGATCGTGCGGGCCGCCGGCGCGAACGCGCTCGTACTCGTGCCGCGCGGTCACGGCGAGCTCGACCGGGGCGCGGCGGTCAGCTGGCTGCCGATCTGACCGGCGTATACGCTGCGCCGCCGGTGGGCGTGACGCCGACGAGCCGCGCGTCGACGATGTAGCGGTGCGTTGCGAAGAAGCGCGGGTGGCAGGCCTGCAGCCGCAGCACCTCGCGGCCGCGGTCGCGCAGGACGCTCACGTCACCGGCCGGCACGACGTAGTGGCCGAAGACGCGGTACGTGAACACGCCGTACGGGACCGAGAGCCGGACGTAGTCGCCGACGCGGATGTTGTTGATGTAGGCGAACGGTGCGAGGTACGTGGTGCGGTGGCCGGCGATGTAGATCAGGTGGCCCTCGCCGGGCAGGCCGCTGTGGAGGTAGTGCCCCGGGCCCTTCGTCAGCGAGCTCTCGTCCGTCCCCTGGACGACGATCATGTCGAGCCCGATGCGGCCGATCACGATCCGGCCGAGCGGGTCGCCGGCGTGGAGGGTGCGCGCGTACGCGCGCGCCTCCGAGGCCACCTGGCGCTGCTCGACCGCGACGAGCTCGGACTGCCGCAGGCTCGGGTGGAACGCAGCCGCGCGCCGGGCGTAGTCGTGCGCGAGGCGCTCCTGCTGGAAGTGCGTGTAGAGCGCGGTGAACGGGTCCTGCCACTGCCAGACGACCACGACCCATGCCGCGGTCAGGAGGCCCGCTGCGATCAGCAGCGTGCCGAGGACCCTCGTCGCCCTGCGCACTACCCTCCGAACGCGCGGTGCCGCTCGGCGGTTACGCGCCGCCGCGCCCGCACCGCGAACACGACCGCGCGCACGAGCTGGCGGATCGGCCCGAACCGGGGGCGCTCGTGGGGCGCCGGGTACGGCGCGTACCGCCCCGCCGCGACCGCCGCGAGCTGAGCGGCGCACGCCGCGCCGGCGAGGGTGATCGCGACCGCGGGGAGGTGCACGTAGTGCACGCCGACGAGCTCGAGCAGGTACCACGGCGCGTCGAAGCCGAGCCCGAAGCGGAGCGCGAGCTCGAGCGGGATCAGCGCCGGCCCGACGAGACCGGCCGCGTACACGAATGCGCGCGCCGTCGGATGGCCGAACCGCACGTGGGGCAGCCACAGCCAGGCGTGCAGCGCCGGGAGGAGGAAGATCAGCGCGTAGGCGTTTGTTGCCAAGACGAGCAACGCAACGATCCCGAGCCCGAGCAGCGCCGCCGTGTCGCCCGCCAGCTGCTCCTCCGGCGTGACGCGCCGCCGGGGGACGAGGCGGTGCCGCTCGACCACCCAGGCCGCGGCAGCGACGATGCCGAGCGCGATCAGCGCGAGCACCGGCCAGCTCCCCGCGACCGGCGTGGCGGGGTTCGGCGGGCGGGCAGCACCCGTCGGCCAGGCGCCGAACCAGCGGAACGCGGCGAAGGCGAGGCCGAGGAAGAGCCAGAACGCGATGCGGTTGCGCAGGCTGTGCACGGCGGGCAGGAGCGCGATCCGGCGCCGTCGGAGGTGGGCGAAGAGGTCGACGACGGCGACGAGGTAGGGCACGAGCAGCGCCGCGAGCACGAGTTCGATCGCCCACCCGCGGACGATGCGGGCGCCGAGCCAGACGTAGCTCGACGTCCCCTGGGCGAGCTCGAGCGCCTGGTCGAGCGACCCGATCAGCTCCTGCGTCGTCCGCCCCAGCGCGCCGATCGTCGCGGTGCGGAGGCGCCCCGGCACGTCGCCGAACGCGGCGGGCGGCCGCTCGCCGGCGGTCGTCAGCGTCAGGGCCGGGACGCCGCGCGCGACGAACGGGCCCTGCTCGTACAGCGTGAACGGGAAGGCGAGGTCGAGGAGCTGCGGGACGATGCCCGCGTGGCGGGCGCTGCGGCCCGTCTGCTCGAGCGTGCGCGCCGCCGCCGTCTCGACGAACACCGGCGCCGGCGAGCGCGGCGTGTCACCGGTGATCACGATGCGCGGAGCCGCGGCGCCGGCGAGCGCGCTCAGGTCGATCGCCGCGACGACGTGGAACGGCGGGCGCTCCGCGAAGCGCAGCGCGCCGAGGCCGCCGAAGGAACCGGCGTCCGTGGAGAGAAAGACGATCGTGTGCGCGGAGCGCACCTGGGCCGACCCGGACGTGTCGGCGCGGGCGTAGTCGCGCGCGAGCTCGATCAGCGCCGCCGTCCCGGAGGCGTTGTCGTTCGCCCCTGGTCCCACGCCGGTGTCGTCGCGGTGCGCGAGCACGACGATCGCGTCCGGCGACTGCCCGGCGGCGACGGCCCAGAGGTTCTGAAGGCGCACGCGCCCGAGGCCCGGCACCTCCTGCGTCCACGTGTCCGCGGCGACCGGCAGCCCGTACGTCCGCATCTGCCGGCGGAACCAGTCGGCCGCCTGCTGCGAGCCCGGGGAGCCGGGTGCGCGGTCCGGGTAGGCGCTCGCAAGCTGCGCCGCCAGCTGCGTCGCGTCGGCGCCGTCGAAGTTCGGCGGCAGGAGCGGCGCGGGCAGCGACCCGGGCCGCGTGACGCTGAACGCGAGGATCAGGAGCGGCAGCGCGAGGACGAGGAAGGAGCTCCGGTAGAGGCGGCTCGACACCGGCCGTTCGAGCGTGCCGCGGCGCGCTCGGCGACGACGTGGCGGAGTCGGGGTCGTCGCCATGCCGGGGGCTATCCTGGCAGGCGCGTAGCGACGATGCCCGATCCAGCCCCCACGATCCTGCTCGTCGACGACGAGGACTCGGTCCGGAAGGTGCTGACGTTCCCGCTCGAGCGCGACGGCTTCACCGTCGTGCAGGCGGCGGACGGCGAGGAGGCGCTGCGGGAGTTCGGCGCGCAGCCGATCGACCTCGTCGTGCTCGACATCATGCTGCCGCGGCTCGACGGGCTCGAGGTCTGCAAGCGGCTGCGCGCGACGAGCACCGTGCCGATCATGATGCTGACCGCGCGCGACGACGAGCTCGACAAGGTGATCGGGCTCGAGCTCGGCGCCGACGACTACATCACGAAGCCGTTCTCGATCCGCGAGTTCCGCTCGCGCGTGCGGGCCCTGCTCCGGCGGGCGCGTGCGCCGCACACGCCGGGCGGCGAGCAGGACGAGCGGATCGAGCACGAGGGGCTGACGATCGACGTCTCCCGGCGGACGGTCGAGGTGCGCGGCGAGCCGGCGCAGCTGACGTACGTCGAGTTCGAGCTCCTGCGGACGCTGGCGTCGCACCCGGGCCGCGTCTTCAGCCGCCGGATGCTGCTCGAGGCACTCTGGAAGAGCGCCGACTACCGCGACCCGCGCACGATCGACGTCCACGTCCGCCACCTGCGCGAGAAGATCGAGGCCGAGCCGCGGACGCCGGAGTACATCCTGACGGTGCGCGGCGTCGGCTACCGCTTCCGCGACCGGTGACCCCGCTGCGGGGCGTCGGCGGCAGGCTCGCCTACGCGCTCCTGTTCGTGGTCGCGGGCGTGCTCGCGATCGTCTACCTGATCGTCGTCCCCTCGTTCCGCTCCTCGCTCGTCGGCGCGAAGCTGTCGAGCCTCCAGGCGACCGCCGTGCAGATGGCGCGGGTGCTCCCCGCGGTGCAGCAGGACTCCGTCGACCAGGGCGACTTCGCCTCCGCCTGGGCGGCGCAGGCGAACGCCCGCGCCGTCATCTACTCGGTCCTCCAGTCCCAGGCGCCGTGCGGGCTGGTGGTCGTGGCCGACTCGCGCACGGTCGGCAGCTCGAGCGACGTCCAGAACGACCCCGTCGCCCTCGCCGCCACCTGCCGGAACACGCTGGTGCGCGCCACGGTCTCGCGCGGGGAGCAGGAGTACGCCGAGGTCGCGCTGCCGGTCGCCGTGCCCGACGGGACGTCGACGATCCTGCTGATCGCCTCGCTGCGCGATCAGCTCGACACGATCGGCGTCGTCCAGCGGCGCGTGCTGATCGCCGGCGCCCTCGCCGTCCTCTTCGCCGTCCTGCTCGGCTACGGCGGCGCCAGCGTCTTCGCCCGGCGGCTGCGCAGGCTCGAGGAGGCGGCGGAGCGGATCGCCGAGGGGAACTTCGAGGAGCCGGTGGTCGACGCCGGCTCCGACGAGGTGGGCCAGCTCGCTCGTGCCTTCGAGCGGATGCGGCTGCGCCTCCAGAACCTCGACCGGGCGCGCGGCGCCTTCATCGCGAACGCCTCGCACGAGCTGCGGACGCCGCTCTTCTCCCTGGCGGGCTTCCTCGAGCTGCTCGACGACCCCGAGTTGGACGCCGAGACCCGCGAGGAGTTCCTCACGCAGATGCGGGAGCAGGTGGTGCGACTGACGAAGCTGGCGACGGACCTGCTCGACCTCTCGCGGCTCGACGCCGGCCGGATGGCCGTGGCGCCCGAGCCGGTCGAGCTGGACGAGCTGGCGGACGTGCTGGCGTCCGAGTTCGGGCCGCGCGCCGCGGCGGCCGGGCACGAGCTGGCGGTGGCGGCCGAGGCGGTGACCGCGCACGCCGACCCGGAGCGCGTGCTCCAGATCGGGCGGATCCTGGTCGAGAACGCGCTCGTGCACACGCCGGCGGGGACGACGGTGCGGATCGAGACGGCCCGCGAGGGCGGCCGGGCGACGCTGACGGTCGCCGACGACGGCCCCGGCATCCCCGAGGAGGCGCGCCAGCAGGTCTTCCAGCGCTTCTACCGCCTGGAGGGCCGGCGGGCCTCGGGCAGCGGGCTCGGCCTCGCGATCGCCCGGGAGCTGGCGGAGGTGATGGGCGGCCGGATCGAGCTCGCGGAGCGCGACGGCTGGACGCGCTTCACGCTCGTCGTCAGCGCGGAGGCGCCGGACCGCGAGCCCGAGCCGGGGCTCGTCTAGCGCATTTCGCGTGAAATCGCGCAAAGCCAGTGGTTGAGCCAAATCTCCGCACGCTGCCGCGCCACGGGCTACAGTGGCCGCGGTGCGCGCCGGCCCCGCTGCCGCCCTCTCGCTGATCGCCGCCGTGCTCGGCGGCGCCGCCGTGCTCGCCGTCGGCAAGGGGGCGGGCTGGCTCGGCGGCCAGACGCGGACGGTCGTCGTCCAGCAGGCGCCGGTCGGCGACGTGGCCGCGCCCGTCGTCGTCGCGAAGCCGCTCGTCGGCAACGGCTTCCAGCCGGCCCAGATCTACCGCTCGCGCGCCGCCGGGGTCGTGACGATCGTCGCGTACTACGACGCGCCCTCGCTGCCGGGCGCCCGCGCGGGCCAGGGCTCCGGCTTCGTGATCTCGAGGGACGGCCTGATCCTGACCAGCGCCCACGTGATCACGACGGCCGGCCAGGGCGCGCCCGGGCAGGCGCAGCCGGCGCGGACGATCTACGTCCAGTTCGCCGACGGCGACCGGGTGCAGGCCCGGATCGTCGGCTACGACCTCTTCGACGACGTCGGCGTGATCCGGGTCGACCCGCGCGCGCACGCGCTCGACCCGGTGCCGCTCGGCGACTCGAGCCGCGTCGTCGTCGGCCAGCCGGTGGCGGCGATCGGCAGCCCCTTCGGCAACGCCGACTCGCTGTCCGTCGGCGTCGTCTCCGCCACCCGCCGCTCGATCCAGTCGCTGACCAGCCGCTACGACCTCGTGGACGCGATCCAGACCGATGCGCCGATCAACCACGGCAACTCCGGCGGGCCCCTGTTCGACGCCCGCGGCCGCGTGATCGGCATCAACGCGCAGATCCGCTCGACGGACGCGACCTCCGGGTTCGAGGGCGTCGGCTTCGCCGTCCCGATCGACTCGGCCCGCCGCTCGCTCGCGCAGCTCCTGCGCAGCGGCCACGTCAGCTACGCCTACATCGGCATCACCACCGAGGACCTGACGCCCTCGATCGCGAGGGCCTTCGGGTACGCCGCCCGCCGCGGCGCGCTGATCGACTTCTTCGCGCCCGGCGCCTCGCCGGGCCGGGCCGCCGGCCTCCGGGCGGCCACCCGCGCCGTCCCCTTCGAGGGCGAGGTCGTGCGCGTCGGCGGCGACGCGATCGTCGCGATCGACGGCATCCCCGTGCAGAGCGCCGAGGACGTCGTCCGGATCGTCGCCGAGCGGCTCCTTCCCGGCGAGGTCGCGCGCTTCACCGTCGTCCGCGGCCGCGCCCGCCGGGTCGTCGACGTCACCCTGGCGACCCGTCCGAGCGGTTAGGAAAACGCAGGGGCCGGGAACCCGCCCTGCGAGGAGTGGACGACGACGACAGGATTCGGCAGGATCTCAGAGGTTTGGATTCCGAATCCGACGGGAAACTGAGCGACGCCATGACGGCTGCGGCGGCGAACGGGCACACACACGCGATCCGGCTGACGATCCCGGCGAAGCCGGAGTACATCACGCTCGGCCGGCTCGCCCTCACCGGCATCGCCCGGCTGGGGCCGGAGCCGCTCGGCGCCGAGGTGCTCGGCGACCTGAAGCTCGCCCTCACCGAGGCGTGCACGAATTCCGTCCGCCACGCGTACACGGGCGGCGAGGGCACGGTCGAGATCGTCTACGAGCTGCACCCCGACCGCCTCGTCGTCGAGGTCACCGACCAGGGCGCCGGCTTCGAAGCCGCCGACGAGCGCACGCGGGACGACGACGAGCTCTCCGAGGGCGGGCTCGGGATCGCGATCATCCGCGCGCTCAGCGACGAGTTCGAGCTGCGCGACGGCGACGGCGGCGGCTCGCGGCTCCGCTTCGTCAAGAAGCTCTAGCGGCAGCCGCCGTTGCTCCAGCTCGTCAACGTCGGCCACAAGTCGCTCGGCGACTACGGCACGCTCGTCTCGCGCTCGCTGACCGACGAGATCCGCCGCCTCGCGGCGCAGCTCCAGGGGCTCCGGGTCCTGCACGTCTCCGCCACCGCGTTCGGCGGCGGCGTCGCCGAGATCAACTACACGCTGATCCCGCTGCTCGCGGACACCGGGCTCGAGGTCGAGTGGCGCCTGATCCGCGGCGCGGACGAGTTCTTCGCCGTCACCAAGGCGATCCACAACGGGCTCCAGGGGGACCCGCGCGCGCTCACCGCGGAGGAGCGGGAGCTGTTCGCGCGCTACAACGCCGAGAACGCGGCGGGGCTCGCCGCCGACGACTACGACGTGGTCGTCGTCCACGACCCGCAACCCGTGGCGCTGATCGACTCGTTCCCGGAACGCCGCGCGAAGTGGATCTGGCGCGGCCATATCGACTTCTCGACGCCGAACCCGGAGGTGCTCGACGCGGTCCTGCCGTCGGTCCGCGCGTCCGACGCGACGATCTTCCACATGCCCGAGTACGTGCCGCGCGCCGGCGGCCTCCGCCTGCCCGTCGTCTGGCCGCCGGCGATCGACCCGCTGCAGCCGAAGAACATGGCGCTCTCCGCCGAGGACGCGCGCTACATCGTCGACCAGTTCGGGATCGACGTCGAGCGCCCGCTCCTGACGCAGGTCTCGCGCTTCGACCCGTGGAAGGACCCGCTCGGGGTGATCGACGCCTACCGCCTCGTCAAGCGCCGCATCCCGGAGGTCCAGCTCGCGCTCGTGGGCTCGATGGCCCACGACGACCCGGAGGGCTGGGAGTACTACGACCGCACCGTCGCGCACGCCGACGGCGACCCCGACGTCTACATCTTGAGCAACATGAACAACGTCGGCGCCGTCGAGGTGAACGCGTTCCAGGTGCACTCGCAGGCGGTGCTCCAGAAGTCGACGAAGGAGGGGTTCGGCCTCACCGTCACCGAGGCGCTCTGGAAGGGGCGCCCGGTCGTCGCGGGCCGCGTCGGCGGCATCGTCGCGCAGGTGACGGACGGCGAGACGGGCTGGCTCGTCGACTCCGTCGACGCCTGCGCGCAGGCGTGCCTCGCCGTGCTGCGCGACCCCGGCGCCGCGCGGCTGAAAGCGCTGCGCGGCAAGGAGCACGTGCGCCGCCGCTTCCTGACGCCGCGGCTGCTGCGCGACTGGCTCGTCCTCTTCAACCTGCTGCTCGGCCTGGACACCGGCGGCAGCGAGATCACGCTCGCCTAGTCTCCCGCCGTGGAGCTGATCGTCGTCTCCAACCGGGGGCCGGTGTCGTACGGCCGCGACGAGCACGGCCGCCGTGTCGAGCGGCGCGGCGCCGGCGGGCTCGTGACCGCGCTGCGCGGCCTCGTGCAGCACCACGACGTGACGTGGATCGCCAGCGCGATCAGCGAGGAGGACCGCGAGGTCGCGGCGGAGGGCTCGGGCGACGTCGTCCTCGTCGCGCACGACCCCGGCGCGTACCACGGCTACTACGACGTGATCGCGAACCCGTTGCTCTGGTTCGCGCAGCACTCGCTCTGGGACCTCTCGCGCGGGCCGACGCTCGACGCGGCGACGCACGCTGCGTGGCGTGACGGCTACGAACGCGTCAACAGGACGTTCGCCGAGGCAGTTGTTGCCGAACTGGACAACAGACCGGCAGCGACCGTCTTCTTCCACGACTACCACCTGTACCTCGCGCCGCGCTACGTGCGCGAGGCGCGGCCCGACGCACGGCTCGCCCACTTCGTGCACATCCCGTGGCCGACCGACTGGACCGTGCTGCCCCGGCCGTGGCGGCGCGCGATCCACGAGGGGTTGCTCGCGAACGACGTCGTCGGCTTCCACACCGCACGCTGGTGCCGCAACTTCGAGCACTCGTGCCGCGAGGTGCTCGGCGTCGACGCGCACCGCGAGACGCACCTCACGCACCACGCCATCAACGTCGACGTCGACGAGTTCGACGCGCTGGCGACGAGCGAGCCGGTGCGCGAGCGAGAGCGGGAGCTGCTGCGCGAGCGGCCGGAGCTGCTCGTCGTGCGCGTCGACCGCACCGACCCGTCGAAGAACATCGTGCGCGGCTTCCGCGCGTTCGGCGTGCTGCTCGACGAGCATCCGGAGTGGCGGGGGCGCGCGGAGCTGCACGCGTTTCTCGACCCGTCCCGGCTCGCGATCAAGGAGTACGCCAACTACCGCGCCGCGATCGAGCGCACGGTCGCCGAGGTGAACGCCCGGCACCCCGGCTCCGTCGTCCTCCGCATCGCCGACGACTTCCCGCAGTCTGTCGCGGCGTACAAGCAGTACGACGTCCTCTTCGTCAACCCCGTGTACGACGGGATGAACCTCGTGGCCAAGGAAGGCCCGCTCGTGAACGAGCGCGACGGCGTGCTCGTGCTCTCCGAGAACGCGGGCGCCTACGAAGAGCTTGGCGAGTGGGTGCTCGGGGTCAGCCCCTTCGACGTCGAGGGTCAGGCGGAGGCCCTGCATATGGCGCTCTCGCTGCCCGCCGATGAGCGCCGCCGCCGCGCTGCGGGTCTGCGCGCGCACCTGCGCGCGCATCCCGTCTCCGAGTGGGTCGAGGCCCAGCTGCGCGACCTGGCGGCGTAACCTTCCGCCATGACGGCGGTCGCCGAACGTGCGGAGGCCCACGGCGTGCAGGACGCCGTGACGGAGGCGCGCCTGGCGCAGGAGCGCTGGGCGCCGGTGCCGCCCCAGGAGCGGCGCGCGCTCCTGCGGCGCGTCGCCGAGCTCGCGCTCGCCCGGGCGGACGAGATCGCAGATGTCGTCGTGGCCGAGACGCGCAAGCCGAGGCTCGAGGCGTTCACGACGGAGCTCTACCCGGCGCTCGACGCGCTGCGCTGGCTCGCGCGCAATGCCGGGAAGGTGCTCGCGCCCGAGCGTCTCCGCTTCACGCAGCCGCACCTGCTGCAGAAGCGGGCGCGACTCGAGCACGAGCCGCTCGGCGTCGTCGGCGTGATCGCGCCGTGGAACTTCCCGTTCGCGATCCCGTTCACGCAGGCGGCGTTCGCCGTCGCAGCGGGCAACGCGGTCGTGCTCAAGCCGTCCGAGCTGACGCCGCTCTCCGGGGCGCTGGTCGAGAGCCTGTTCGGGGACGCCGGCGCACCGGCGGGGCTCGTCCGCGTCGTCCAGGGCGACGGCGCCGCCGGCGAGGCGCTCGTGCAGGCGCACGGGCTCGACAAGCTCGTCTTCACCGGCTCGGTCCGCGTCGGCCGCCGCGTCGCCGCGGCCGCCGGTGCGCGCCTGCTGCCCGTGACGCTCGAGCTCGGCGGCAAGGACGCCATGCTCGTGCTCGACGACGCCGACCTGGAGCGCGCGGTCGCCGGCGCCCTCTGGGCGTCGTTCGTCAACTGCGGCCAGGTGTGCTCCGGCGTCGAGCGCATCTACGTCGAGGGAGCGCTGCACGAGCCCTTCGTCGAGGAGCTCGCGCGGGCCGCGCACGGGCTCGAGCTCGGACCGCTCGTCTCGGACGCGCAGCGCGAGCGTGTCGCCGGGCTCGTCGACGACGCGGTCGACCGCGGCGCGCGCGTGCTCGCGGGCGGGCGCGCTCCCGGCCGCGACGGCTGGTTCTACGAGCCGACCGTGCTGGCGGACGTGCCCGCGGCTGCGCGCATCCACGACGAGGAGACGTTCGGGCCCGTCGTCACGGTGGAGCGCGTGCCGGACGAGGACGCCGCCGTGCGCGCCGCCAACGCGAGCGCCTTCGGCCTCGGCGCCTCCGTGTGGACGCGCGACGCCGCGCGCGCCTCGCGGGTCGCCGCGCGTCTCCGGGCGGGGTCCGTGTGGCACAACGACCACTCCTACTCGTACGCGACGGCGCAGGCGCCGTGGGGCGGCCGCGGCGAGTCCGGCTACGGGAGCACGCACTCGCGCCACGGGCTGCTCGACCTGACGGCGCCGAAGTTCGTCGACCGCGACGCGGGCCGCTTCCGCGCCCCGTGGTGGTTCCCCTACGACGACCGCACCGCCGGTGCGTTCCACGCGGTGCTCGGCGTCCTCTACGGTCGCGCGCGCGTGCGCACCGCGTGGCGCGAGCGCCGCGCGCTCGCGCACGTCCTCCGGAGGTCACGCGGGTGAGCGAGCTCTCGCACGTCGACGAGTCGGGCTCGGTGCGCATGGTCGATGTGGGCGGCAAGCCGCAGCAGCGCCGTCGCGCCGTCGCGCGGGCGGTCGTGCGGATGGCGCCCGAGACCGCGGCGCGCCTCCGTGACCTCCCGAAGGGCGACGCGCTCGCGACGGCGCAGCTCGCGGGGATCATGGCGGCCAAGCGCACCGCGGAGCTGATTCCCCTCTGCCACCCGCTGCCGCTTTCGCACGTCGACGTCTCGCTCGCCGTGGGCGACGCGCAGGTCGAGATCACCGCCTCGGCGGAGACGACCGCGCAGACGGGCGTCGAGATGGAGGCGCTGACCGCCGCCGCCGTCGCCGCGTTGACCGTGTACGACATGGCGAAGGCCGTCGACAAGGCGATGACGTTCACCGTTGAGCTCGTCGAGAAGGTGAAGGAGTGAACGCCGCCATCCTCACGGTCTCGGACCGGGTTTCGCGCGGCGAGGCCGCCGACGGCAGCGGCGACCTGCTCGCGTCGCTGCTCGCGGACGACGGCTACGCCGTCGAGCGCCGCGTCGTCCCGGACGAGGCCGCCGAGATCGCGGCCGCGATCGAGGAGCTCGCCTCGTCGGCACGGCTCGTCCTGACGACGGGCGGCACCGGTCTCGCGCCGCGCGATGTGACGCCCGAGGCGACCCGCACCGTGCTCGAGCGCGAGGCGCCGGGGATCGCGGAGGCGCTGCGCGCCGACTCGATCGCGAAGACGCCGCACGGTCTGCTTTCGCGTGGCGTCGCGGGCGTCGTCGGCGGGACGCTGGTGGTCAACCTGCCGGGGTCCGCCGGCGGCTGCCGCGACGGGTACGCGGTGCTGCGGCCCGCGCTCCAGCACGCGCTCGCGCTGCTCGCCGACGAGCCGACCTCGCACACGCAGACGCACGCGAGATGACGATCGCCGCCCTCTACTACCGGCTCGTCAAGTTCGAGCACACGATCTTCGCGCTGCCGTTCGCGTACGTCGGCGCCTGCCTGGCGGCCGGCGGCGTGCCCGCCGCGCACGACCTGCTCTGGATCACGATCGCGATGGTCGGCGCCCGCTCGCTCGCGATGGCCCTCAACCGCCTGATCGACGCCGGCATCGACGCGCGCAACCCGCGGACGGCCGCGCGGGAGCTCCCGGCGGGCGCCCTCTCGACAGCCGAGGTGCTGGCGTTCTGCGTCGCGTCGCTGCTCGTCTACCTCGTCGCGGCGTGGCAGCTCGACCCGTTCGTGCGCCCGCTGACGCCGATCCCGGTGCTCGCCTTCGTGGTCTACCCGTACCTGAAGCGGTTCACGTGGCTCTGCCACCTCTGGCTCGGCGCGGTCGACGGGCTGGCGCCCGTCGGCGCCTGGGCTGCGATCAGGGGGTCGCTCCCGTGGCAGGCCTGGGCGCTCGGCGCCGCCGTCGCCGCGTGGGTCGCCGGCTTCGACCTCTTCTATGCGCTCTTCGACGTCGACGTCGACCGCATGCAGGGGCTGCACTCGTGGGCGACCCGCTTCGGCGAGCGCGGCGCGTTCGCCGGTGCGCGTGCCTTGCACCTCGCGACGATCGTCCTGCTCGCCGCCGCCGGAGCAGGCTTGCACGTCGGCGTCTTCTACTGGCTCGGCGTGCTCTGCGTCGCCGTGCTCCTGCTCTACGAGCACTCGCTCGTGCGGCCCGACGACCTGCGCCGGCTCGACGCGGCCTTCTTCACGATGAACGGCGTCATCTCGGTCGCGTTCTTCGCGTTCGTGCTCGCCGACGTGCTGTGATCGCCGCCCGCGGGCTGGCGAAGCGCTTCGGCGACCGGCGCGTCTTCGCGGGCGTCGACCTCGACGTCGCCGCCGGAGGCTGCCTGCTCGTGACCGGGCCGAACGGCTCCGGCAAGACGACGCTGCTGCGTGTCCTCGCGGGCCTCGCGACTCCGACCGCGGGCACGCTGACGCTGCCGCCGCGGCACACGATCGGCTTCCTCGGGCACGAGCCGCTCGTCTACCGCGAGCTGACGCCGCTCGAGAACCTGACCCTGTTCGGACGGCTCTACCGGGTCCCGGAGCGCGGCGAGCGGGTCGGCATGCTGCTCGAGCGCTTCGGGCTCTGGGAGGTGCGGCACCGGCGCGTCTCCACGTTCTCGCGCGGGATGCAGCAGCGGCTGGGCCTCTGCCGGGTGCTGCTGCACGCGCCGTCGCTGCTCCTGCTCGACGAGCCGTACAACGCGCTCGACGCCGCCGGGGTGGAGCTGCTCGACGGCGTGCTCGCGGACGCGAGCGTCACGCGCGTCGTCGCGACGCACGAGCCGCGCCGCGTCGAGCACCTCGCGACGGACAGGTTGGCGTTCGCATGACGTACCTCGCCGACGTCGCCGCGCTCGCGCGCAAGGACCTGCTGCTCGAGCTGCGCGCGAAGGAGACGCTGCCCTCGATGCTCCTGTTCGTGCTCGCGGCGCTGACGATCTTCCACTTCGCGCTGCCGCACGGCACCGGTCACGTCGCGGCGCTCGGCCTGCTCTGGTCGACGCTGATCTTCACGGCGCTGCTCGGCCTGACGCGGGCGTTCGTCGCGGAGCGCGAGCAGGGGATGTTCGACGCGCTCGTGCTCGCCCCGTGCGACCGCAGCGCGATCTGGCTCGGCAAGACGCTCGCAGTGCTCGCCTTCCTCGGGGCCGCCGAGGTGGTGGCGCTGCCGGCCTTTTCGATCTTCTTCTCCGGCGTCGGCGGGCGCACCGTCGCCGCGGTCGCGCTCGCGGATCTCGGCATCTGCGCCGTCGGCACCCTCTTCGGCGCGATGGCCGTCGCCGGGCGCGCCCGTGAGCTCCTGCTGCCGCTCCTCTTCCTGCCGACCGCGATCCCGATCGTCGTCGGCGGTGTCGGCGGCTACCTCTGGTTCCTGGCGCTCTACGATGCGATCTTCGCGCTGCTTGCCTGGGCGACGTTCGACTACGTCGTCGCCGAGGTCTGAAGGCGTCCGACTACGATTCCGCCGTGAAGCCGCCCTCGCTGCCCGTGCTCGCGGCCCTCTCGACCGCGCTGATGGCCGCGGCGCTGGGCCTGATCTTCTTCTACGCATCGACGGACGCCGACCAGGGGTTCTCGCAGCGCATCTTCTACTTCCACGTGCCGATCGCGCTCACGTCGTACGTCTGCTTCGCCTGGGGCGCGTGGAAGGCGCTCAAGGTGCTGCGCACGCGCGACGCGCGCGCCGACGTCGAGAGCTACGTCGCGATCCACCAGGGCGTCGTCTTCGGCGCCCTCACCCTGGTGACCGGCTCGATCTGGGCGAAGGCGTCGTGGGGCGTCTGGTGGGCGTGGAGCGAGAACCAGCTCGTCCTCTTCCTGGTGCTGTTCCTCTTCTACTGCGCCTACTTCATGCTGCGCTTCTCGGTCGAGCCGGGGCAGGCGCGCGCGAACATGTCGGCGGTCTACGCGCTCTTCGGCGTGGTGTTGATCCCCGTCTCGTTCTTCGCAATCCGGCTCTCGCAGAAGCTGATCCACCCCGTCGTCTTCACGTCGCACGGGCCGCAGATGTCGGGCTCGCAGTTCCTCACGTTCTGCGTCGCGCTCGCCGCGATGCTGTCGCTCTACGCGACGCTGTACAACGTCGAGCTCGCCGGGAAGCGGATCGACGCGCACGTGCGCGAGTTGCGCGAGCTGCTCACGTGAGCGTCGTCCCGAAGCCGCCGCCCTCCGACTGGCAGTACGTGGCGGCGGCCTACCTCGTCGTCTTCGTGACGGTGCTCGCGTGGGTCGGCATCATCGCCGCGAAGCTGCAACGGCTCCAGCGGCAGCTCGGCGAGCTCGTCGAGAAGGCGCGCCCCCGTGGTTGAGGTCTTCTTCTGGCCGGCGTTGCTCGCCTACGGCGAGGCGGCGGTCGCGTACGCGTCCCCGCGCACGTCGAGGGCCGCCACGTGGGGGGTGCGCGTCGGCTGGCTGGCGCAGACCGCGCTGCTCGGTGTCCAGGCGGCCCGCGCCGACGCGTTCCCGTGGGCGAGCTGGGCGGGGTCGCTGAACCTGTTCGTGTGGCTCGTCGTCGGCGCGTACCTGATCTGGGGCTGCCGGCCGCGCTTCCGCCTGCTCGGGCTCGCCGTGATGCCGCTCGCGGCCACGCTGTTCGTCGTCGCGCGCCTCGGCGGCGGCACCCGCGCCGCCGGTCGCCCCCACTACGGCAGCGTCTTCCTCGTCCTCCACGTCGGCTTCGTGCTCGCGGCGTTCGCCGGCTTCACGCTCGCCGCTGCGCTCGCGGCGCTCTACCTGTGGCAGGAGCGCCGGCTGAAGCGCCGCGCCGCCGACATCCTCACCCTCCGCCTGCCGCCGCTCCAGTCGCTCGAGCGTCTGACGGCGCGGACGATCGCGGCCTCGCTGCCGCTCCTGACGCTCGGGCTCGTCGCCGGGGTCGTACGGCTCCGGCAGGACGGACGCTCGCTCGACGCGCTCGAGATCGCGACGCTCCTGACGTGGCTCGTCTACGGCGCGTTCCTCGTCGCACGCCCGTCCGGTCGCCGGGGCGCGTACCTGGCGCTCGGCGGCTTCCTGCTCGTGATCGTCGTCAGGCTCGCGCTCGCCGGGAGCCACTTCGCATGACGCTGACGCTGGTGGGGCTGTCGCACCACGTCGCGCCGGTCGAGCTGCGCGAACGGGTGACCCTCGACCTCGACGCCGCCGCCGCCCTCGCGAGCCGCCTCGGCGATGCCGTCTGCCTCTCGACGTGCAACCGCACCGAGCTGTACCTCGCCGACGGCGGCGAGGATCGGGCGCTCGCCGCGCTGGAGGAGCTCGCCGGCGAGCCGCTCGAGTCGGTCGTCTACCGGCTCCACGACGAGGCCGCGGCGGTGCACCTCTTCCGGGTCGCCGCCGGCCTCGACTCGCTGGTGCCGGGCGAGGGGGAGATCCTCGGACAGGTGCGCGCCGCCTACGAGGCGGTCGAGCCTGGCGCCCTGCTCGACCGCGTCTTCCGGCAGGCGCTCGCCGTCGGCAAGCGCGTCCGCACCGAGACCGCGATCGGGGAGAGCCCGGCGTCGGTCTCCTCGGCGGCTGCCGCGCTCGCGGCGCAGGTCTTCGGCGAGCTCGCCGGGCGCCGCGTCCTGCTCATCGGCGCGGGGCGCATCGGCGAGCTCGCGGCATCGAACCTCTCCTCGCGCGGCGCCGAGATCGCGTACGTCGCGAACCGGACGCTGGAGACGGCGCGCGAGCTCGCGCACCGCTTCGGCGGCGCGGCGCTCGGGCTCGACGAGGTGCCGTCGCGTCTCGGCGAGGTGGACGTCGTGCTCTCGTCGACGAGTGCGCCGGACCACGTCCTCCACGCGGGCGACGTTCCCGCCCGCCGCCGCCGCCCGCTCTTCTTCATCGACATCGCGGTGCCGCGCGACCTCGACCCCGCGATCCAGTCGCTCGACGGGTGCTTCCTCTACGACATCGACGACCTCGAAGCCGTCGTCGCCGAGACACTCGCGGGGCGCCGCGCCGAGGCGGCGCGCGCGGAGCAGCTCGTCGCCGACGAGGCCGAGCGCTACCGCGCGTGGCGCGCGTCGCTCGACGTCGTGCCGGCGATCGCGTCGCTGCGCGCGCACGCGGAGGAGATCCGCGCGGCCGAGCTGGCGAAGCTGCAGGGCCGTGTCTCGGACGACGAGCGGCGGACGATCGAGTCCGTGACGGCGCAGATCCTGAACAAGCTGCTGCACCTGCCGACGGTGCGGATGAAGGAGGCGGCCGTCACCTCGGACGGCGCCGCGTACGCCGATGCCGTGCGGCACCTGTTCGGCCTCGACGAATGACGTTGATCCGCCTCGGCTCGCGCGGCTCCCGGCTCGCGCTGATGCAGGCCGAGCAGGCGGCGGCCGCGCTGCGCCGCCCCGGCGTGGAGATCGCGTTCGTGCCGATCACGACCGCGGGCGACCGCGACCGCACGAAGCCGTTCGGCGAGATCGGCGACCGCGGCGTCTTCGTCAAGGAGATCGAGGAGGCGCTGCTCGCCGGCCGGATCGACGTCGCGGTGCACTCGGCGAAGGACATGACCTCGACCGACGTGGAGGGGCTCGCGGTCGGCGCGTACCTCGCCCGCGACGACCCGCGCGACGCGCTCGTCGGCGCGTCCGAGATCCGGCCCGGGATGCGCATCGGCACCGCCTCGGTCCGTCGGCGGGCGCAGCTCCGGGCGCTCGAGCCGACGGTGTCGGTCGAGCCGCTGCGCGGCAACGTCGACACCCGCCTCCGCAAGCTGCGCGAGCGCGGGCTCGACGCGATCGTGCTCGCCGCCTGCGGGCTCGACCGGCTCGGGCTGGCGGCGGAGATCGGCCTCCGCCTCGACCCGGAGGTGATGCTGCCGGAGGCGGCGCAGGGCGCGCTCGCCCTCCAGGTGCGCGCCGGCGAGGAGGAGCTCGTCGCGGAGGCCGACGACGCGGAGACGCGCCGGGGCGTCGAGCCGGAGCGCGCGTGCGTGGCCGCGATCGGCGCCGGCTGCCTCGCGCCCGTCGCGGCCCACCACGACGGGACGACGCTGCACGCGCTCGTCGCCGACGAGGACGGCGCGTGGGTCGAGCGGCGGAGCGGCGACGACCCGCTCGCGCTGGCGGCGGAGCTGCTCGCGGCGCGCCCGGCATGAGGGCGATCGTCACGCGGCCGCGCGCGCAGGCGCGCCCGCTCGTGGCCGCGCTCGAGGCGGCCGGGGTCGAGGTCGTGGAGTGCCCGCTGATCGAGATCGAGCGCACGTCCGACGAGCCGATCGACTGCGCTGGCTACGACTGGGTGGTGGTGACGAGCGCCAACGGCGCCGACGAGCTCGCACGTCGCGCGCGGAACCTGCCGCGTGTCGCCGCGGTCGGGCCCGGCACCGCCGAGGCGCTGCGCGCGCACGGGATCGAGCCGGCGTTCGTCCCGCGCGTCTCGTCGCAGGACGGCCTGCTGGCCGAGTTCCCGCGCCCGGCTGGCCGGGTGCTCTTCGCCGCCGCCGAGGGAGCGCGGCGGCGGCCGATCGAGGCGCTCGGCGCGGACTTCGTCCCCCTCTACCGCACACGGCTCCTGCAACCGGAGCCGCCTGCCGGCGACGTCGTCGTCCTCGCCTCGGGCTCGGCGGCGCGCGCGTACGCGGCCGTGGGCGGCGACGCGCCCGCGGTCACGATCGGGCCCGAGACGTCGCGCGCGGCGCGCGCCTGCGCCCTCGACGTCGTCGCGGAGGCGCCGACGCACGACCTCGACGGGCTCGTCGCGGCGGTCGTCGGTCTGATGGGATCCGCCGGATGACGATCACGTTCCTGACCGACTTCGGGCTCGAGGACGACTTCGTCGGCACCTGCCACGGCGTGATCGCCGGGATCGCGCCCGAGGCGCGCGTGATCGACCTGACGCACGGCATCCGCCCGCAGGCGGTGCTCCAGGGCGCCGTCGTCCTCCGCAACACCGTCGGCTACCTCCCCGTCGGTGTCCACCTCGCCGTCGTCGATCCCGGCGTCGGCGGCGACCGGCGCGCGATCGCGGTGCGCACGCGCGACGGCCGTCTGTTCGTCGGGCCCGACAACGGCCTGCTGCTGCTCGCCGCGGACGCGCTCGGCATCGACGCCGCCCACGAGGTGAGCGAGCCCGCCTACCGCCTGCCGGCCGTCTCGCGCACGTTCCACGGGCGGGACGTGTTCGCGCCCGCCGCCGCGCACCTCGCCGCCGGCGTGCCGCTCGAGCGGCTCGGCCCGGCCCTGGACCCCGCCGGGCTCGTTCGCATCCGGGTGCCCGAGCCGGCGCTGGCGGACGGAGAGCTGACCGCGACGGTGCTCGCGGTCGACCGCTTCGGCAACGTCGCCACGAACGCCGGCCGCGAGCAGCTCGAGCGCGTTGCCGCCGTCGGCGACCGCGTCGAGGTCCGGCTGGCGCTCGACCGCTACCTGGCGCTGGTCGCCGAGACGTTCGCGGACGCGGGGCCCGGCGAGCTGATCGTCTACGAGGACTCGTACGGGCTCGTCACCGTCGCGATCTCCGGCGGCGACGCTGCGCGCCTGACCGGCGCGGCACCCGGCGACGAGCTGCGCGTCGCACGCCCGTGAACGTGCAGCAGCGTTTCGTCCGGCTCGTCACCAACGTCGTCGTGCGGGCGCCGTTCCTCTGGCGCTTCGCGCGCGGCACCGTCGCCCGCCAGTTCGACAGGCTGGCCGCGGAATGGGACGGGCCCCGCGCCACGCCCGAGCGCCTGCTGCCGCTCGCGGCCGCCCTCGACGCGCTCGAGGCGACGCCGGCGAAGGTGCTCGACGTCGGCACGGGCACCGGCGCGGCGGCGCGCCTCGTCGGCGAGCGCTGGCCCGCCGCGGACGTGCTCGGGGTCGACGTCTCGCAGGGGATGGTCGCCGAGGCGCGGCGGCACGCCACCTCCGACCGGCAGCGCTACGAGGTGATCGACTCGGCCGCCCTGCCCCACCCCGACGGGTCGTTCGACCTCGTCGTCCTGAACAACATGATCCCGTTCTTCGACGAGCTGGCGCGCGTGACGGCGCCGGGCGGCTGGGCGGCGATCGCGTACGCCCGCGGCCCCCGCACGCCGATCTGGGTGCCGCTCGACCGCTGCCGGCGCGAGCTCGCGAGCAGGGGTTTCGCCGACTTTCGGGAGGTCACGGCCGGCGACGGCGTGGCGCTCCTTGCCCGCCGGGCCGATCGCACCTAAGCTCCGGGGCACAGAGACGTTCGCGACGCGGTATCACCGGTCCGGACGTCTCTTTACGTCGGGCGAAGTCTTGCGACTTCGCCCGAATCAGGTTCACCCTCACGGTTGGAGCGGCCGAGCCCGCACATGTCGGTCTCGGCCTCGGGCTGTCGCGACATCCCGAGAGCGACTCCGGCGGCGAACAACGCGACACCGGGCCCCGGAGGTTCGCCGGCGCGGGTCGTGAAGCGGTGGCTCGCCGTCGCGGCAGGCGAGGGCGGAGTTCGGACAGCCGAGCGAGGGCTGCGCTTCTCGATTCCCGGCCTGCGCTCGCGTCCGAGGTGGAGGACGCTCGCCCGACGCAACGCGGCGCGTTCCCGAGCGTAGGCTGGAGCCATGGAGCTTGCCAGCAAGCGGCTCGTCTTGCGCCCGCTCCAACTTGATGATCTGGACTTCTACGTCGAGGTGCGTAACCGCCTGGATTCCCTTGTGTCGCCGAGGCCGGAGTCGCGTCCGCGCTCCGAGATCGAACGGCAGATACGACGCAAGATCGAGGAGTGGCAGAAACACGGTTTCGGCGGTTGGACCGTGTTTGATCGCGCGACGCTGGAGCGCCTTGGCTGGATCGAACTCGATCCAATCGGGCCAGGCTGGCCGGGGATCGACCCTGACGAGGTCGAGATCGGCTGCGTCATCGATCCCTCCTATTGGAACCGCGGGATCGCAACTGAGGCGAGCCAGATCGCGGTGGGGGACTTCTTCGGGCGAGTAGGCAGGCGCCGGCTGATCGCCCTGGCGAAGGCGGACAATCCAGCCTCCTTGAGGGCGCTGGAGAAGCTTGGGATGCGCCGCTGCGGCGAGATGCACGCCGCGGGGGATCCGACGTCGTACCTGCTCTTTGAGCTCGCACAGCCAGTCCAGACCCCCGGTACCGACGTCGCTCCTGACCGCTAGGCGGTGGGCGGAACTCGAACCGCCGTTCCCGGTCGTCGTCCTTGCGTGGACGTGTCGCGACGGTCCGGGGCCGAGACCGACATGTGCGGGCTCGGCCGCTCCAACCGTGAGGGTGAAGGCGACTCGGGCGAAGTCGCAGACTTCGCCCGACAGTGGCGAGGGCCGGACTTGAACCGGCGACACCACGGTTTTCAGCCGTGTGCTCTACCAACTGAGCTACCTCGCCGCGCGGCCGCAGTGTAGCCGCATAGGGTTCCCGCGATGTCCGGGCCCGCGTCCGAGGGCGATCGTCGAATCGAGTGGGCAGCGCAGCACATGCCGGTATTGCGCGCGCTCGGGCCGCGGCTGCAGGACGGCGCCCTCCACGGCCGGCGCGTCGCGGTCGTCGTGCACCTGGAGGCGAAGACGGCGTGCCTGGTGCTCGCGCTGGCGGAGGCGGGCGCCGAGGTGGTCGCGGCCGGCTCGAACCCGCGCACGACGCAGGACAGCGTCTGCGCGGCGCTCGCGGAGCGCGGCGTGCGCGTGCACGCGCGCCACGGCGTCTCGGCGGAGGAGTTCACCGCCGACCTGCTCGCGGTCGCCGAGTCCGAGCCGGAGCTCGTGATCGACGACGGGCTCGAGCTGACGCGTCGCCTCGCCGAGCACCGCCCGGACGCCTACGTCGCGCTCGCCGGCGTCAGCGAGGAGACGACGACGGGCGTCGCGCGCCTGCGCGCGCTCGCAGCCGCGGGCCGCGTCCCGTTCCCCGCGATCGCGGCGAACGACGCGCGCTGCAAGCACACCTTCGACAACACGTACGGGACGGGCGAGACGACCCTCACGGCGATCCTCGCCTCCACGAACGTGCTCGCCGCGGGGCGCGAGTTCTGCGTGGTCGGCTACGGGTGGGTCGGCCGCGGCATCGCGCGCGCCGCCGACGGTCTCGGCGGCCGTGTCACCGTCGTCGAGGTCGACCCGGTGCGCGCGCTCGTCGCGCACATGGACGGCTTCCGCGTCGCGTCGCTCGAGCGTGCGCTGCCCGACGCCGACGTCGTCGTCACCGCGACCGGTGCCGTCGAGGCGATCGGCGGCTCGCACCTGCCCCTGCTGAAGGACGGCGCGATCGTCGCCAACGCCGGCCACGACGACCGCGAGCTCGACACGGCGGCGCTCGCGACGGCCGCAGACGACGCGTACGAGGCGCGCGCGAACGTGACCACGTACGTGCTCGGCGGCAGGCGCGTGCACCTGCTCGCGGGCGGCGCGCTCGTCAACATCGCCGGTCTCGACGGCAACCCGATCGAGATCATGGACCTCTCCTTCTCCGTCCAGGCGCTCGGCGCCCACCTGCTCGCCCAGGGCGGCCTTGCGCCCGGCGTGCACGACTTCCCCGCCGAGCTCGACGACCTGATCGCGCGCACGAAGCTCGCGACCCTGGGCATCGACCTCTAGGACGCGCGCACGCTCGCGAGCCGGTCGACCAGCCCGCGCGCCAGCTCGTGCTTCTCCAGCACCGCGTCCGCGCCCGCGGCGATCGCCGCGCGGTGCAGCGCGGCGTCCGAGTCACCGGTCAGCACGATCAGGCACAGGCTCGGGTGCGCGCGCCGGAGGCGCGCGACCACGCTGACGCCGTCGAGCAGGGGCATGTGCAGGTCGATCACCGCAGCCTCCGGCTCGAGCCCCTCCGCCAGCTCGATTGCCTCGAGGCCGTTGCGGGCCGCCGCCACCACCTCGAGCTCCGGCTGCCGGTCGATCAGGGCGTGCAGCGAGCGGAGGAAGAGCTCGTCGTCGTCTGCGATCAGGACCTTGATCGGGGCCACACCCACCTCGGCGGCGTTAGCCTAGCCCGCATGAGCGCAGAAGAAACGCCGCGCCCGGTGGCGATCATCGGGGCAGGGCTGGACCTCGGCGCGGGGCGGCGTGGCGTCGACATGGGCGCCTCGGCGATCCGCTACGCCGAGCTGGACGCGCGCGTCCGGGCGCTCGGCCGTGCGGTCGCCGACCGCGGCGACGTGCGTGTCCCCGTCCCCGAGGCGACGGACGAGGGGGACGCGTCGGCGCGCTACCTGGGGCCGATCCTCCGCGTGTGCGAGCGCCTCGCCGAGCTCGTCGCCGAGGCGGCGCGCCAGGGCGAGCTGCCGCTCGTGCTCGGCGGCGACCACTCGCTCGCGCTCGGCACGCTCGGCGGGATGGCGGCGGCGCGCGGGCCCGGCGCCGTCCTCTGGATCGACGCCCACGGCGACCTGAACCGGCCGGGGACCTCGCCGACGGGCAACGTCCACGGGATGCCGCTCGCGGCGGCGCTCGGCGCGGCGGGGGACGAGTTCGCCGCCGCCGCCTTCCCCGTCCCCTCGGTGACGAAGGCCGCGCTGCTCGGCGTGCGCTCGCTCGATCCCGGCGAGCGGGAGCTGATCCACCGCCTGGACCTGCGGGTCTACACGATGAGCGAGATCGACGAGCGCGGCGTCCAGGCGTGCGTCGCCGAGGCGCTCGAGCACCTGGCCGGCGCCGCCTTCCTCCACGTCAGCCTCGACCTCGACGCCGTCGACCCGATGTTCGCGCCGGGCGTCGGCACGCCGGTGCGCGGCGGGCTCTCGTACCGAGAGGCGCACCTCGCCCTCGAGCTCGTCGCGCGCTCGGGGCTGCTCGACTCGCTCGACGTCGTCGAGGTGAACCCGATCCTCGACCGCGAGAACGAGACCGGCAAGCTCGCGGTCGAGCTCGCCGCGAGCGCGCTCGGCGCGCGCATCCTCTGACGGGGGACGCGCGTGTCACCGGACAGGGGTAGCGTGGCACCGTGTCCGAGCTCATGCGGCCCGTGCTGCTCGTGGAGGACGACGCGCGCCTGCGCGCGTACCTCGAGGCGCTGCTCGCCGCCTACGGTCGCCCGGTGATCGCCGCCGACTCGGCGGAGGAGGCGCTGCGGCTGCTCGCCGGCGCGCACCCCGCGCTCGCCGTGCTCGACATCGGGCTGCCCGGGATGGACGGGTTCGCGCTCGCCGAGCAGCTGCCGGCGGAGGTGCCGGTGCTCGTCGTCACCGGTGACCCGCTGAAGGCGAAGCTGCGCTCGTTCGGCCGTAGCGCGCGCTTCACCGTGCTCGCGAAGCCGATCACTCCGGATCGCTTCGAGACGGCGGTTCAGGCGCTGCTGTAGCGCTCCGCTCGACGGGCTGCTCGCTTCCGTGCCCGGAGGGCTCGTAGAAGACGCTGCCGGCGAGGTCGGCGGGCAGGCAGTCGACCTCGAAGCCCGCGGGGTCGTCGTGCGGGTAGAGGTAGCCCAGACCGCGGCCGAGCTTCCGCGCGCCGGGGTAGGCGGCCGAGCGGAGCGCCGCGGGCGGGTGCAGGCTGCCGTGCTCGCGCACCGCCTCGGTCGCGCGGCCGAGCGCGACGTACGACGCATTCGACTTCGGCGCCCGCGCGAGGTAGATCGCGGCCTGCGCCAGGTTGAGGCGCGCCTCGGGCAGCCCCACATGCTCGACCGCCTGCGCGGCCGCGACCGCGACGAGCAACGCCGTCGGGTCGGCGTTGCCGATGTCCTCGGACGCGAGCACGATCATCCGCCGCGCGATGAAGCGTGCGTCCTCGCCGCCCTCGAGCATCGCCGCGAGGTAGTAGACGGACGCCTGCACGTCGCCCGCGCGCGTCGACTTGATCCAGGCCGAGATCGTGTCGTAGTGGGCGTCGCCGCCCTTGTCGTAGAGCAGCGGCCGCTTGCGCGCGGCGTCCTCGACGTGGCGCACCTCGAGCTCGGCGCCCTCGGCGCGCGCCGTCTCGACGGACAGCTCGAGGATGTTCAGCGCGTTGCGCGCGTCGCCGCCCGCACGCCGCGCGATCAGCTCCTCGACGTCGGGCGGGACGGTCGCCTCGAGCGCGGCCGCGCCGCGTCGCACCACGCCGAGCAGCGTCTCCTCCGACAGCGGCTCGAGCTCGTAGATCTGCGCACGCGACAGCAGCGCGGAGTTGACCTCGAAGTAGGGGTTCTCCGTGGTTGCCCCGATCAGCGTCACCAGCCCCTCCTCGACCCCCGGAAGCAGCGCGTCCTGCTGCGCCTTGTTGAAGCGGTGGATCTCGTCGAGGAAGAGGATCGTGCGCCGACCGCTCGTCCCCAGGCGCTCGCGTGCGCGCGCGAGCACGTCGCGCACGTTCGAGACGGTCGCCGACACGGCGGACAGCTCCTCGAACTCGGCGCCGGTGGTGGCGGCGACGATGCGCGCCAGCGTCGTCTTGCCCGACCCCGGCGGGCCGTAGAGGATCAGCGACGGGACGCGGTCCTGCTCGATCGCGAGCCGGAGCGCGCGCCCCGGGCCGACGACGTGCTCCTGGCCGGCGAACTCGGCCAGGGTCGCCGGCCGGAGCCGCTGCGCGAGCGGCGCGGAGGCGTCGAGCCGCCGCCCCGCCGCCTCCGAGAAGAGGTCTCCCACGGCGAAAGTATGCTCTCGGACGATGGGCGAGCTCTGGAGCACGGCGACGTACGAGCGGCTCGCCGCTCGCTTCGGCCCGGTGCAGGACCAGCTCGTCAACGTGCTCGGCATCTCGGCGCACGACCGCGTGCTCGACGTCGCGACCGGGACCGGCGAGGTCGCGATCCGCGCCGCGCGCACCGGCGCGACGGTGACGGCGCTCGACCTCGCCGAGCCGATGCTCGAGAAGGCGCGGCGGCGGGCCGCCGAGGAGGGGGTCGAGATCTCCTTCGACCTCGGCGACGCCGAGTACCTGCCGTACGACGACGGGTGCTTCGACGTGGTCGTCTCGAACTTCGGCCTGGTCTTCGCCCCCGACCACGCGAACGTCGCCGCGGAGCTCGCACGCGTCACGTGCGCCGGCGGCCGGCTCGGCTTCACCGCGTGGAAGCCCAACCCGAAGCTCGGGCAGCTCTACCGCCGCTTCACGGAGGACCCGATCGAGGGGCGCGAGACGTACGAGTGGGGCCGCGAGGACCACGTCGAGGACATGCTCGGGGACGACTTCGAGCTCGAGTTCGAGGACGGGGCCGTCTGGCTCGAGGCGGAGTCCGGCGAGGAGATCTGGGAGCTCTTCTCCCAGGCCTCGCCGCCCGTGATCGGTCTGCTGAAGCTGCTCGAGGAGCCGCAGGCCGCCGAGTTCCACCGCGCGTTCGTCGAGCTGTACGAGGAGTACCGGACGAAGGAGGGCGGCATCCGCGCGCCGCGCCGGTACCTGCTCGTGCTCGGCCGCCGCCGGTGAGCGAGGTCGCTGCTCTTCTGCGCGAGCTGATCCGGCTCGACACGACGAACCCGCCGGGCAACGAGACGCTCGCGGCCGAGCTCCTGCGCGACTACCTCGAGGCGGCCGGCGTCGAGTGCGAGCTGCACGCCCGCGTGCCCGAGCGCGCCAACCTGGTCGCGCGCATCCGCGGCCGCGGCGACGGCCCGTCGCTGGGGCTGCTGTCGCACACCGACGTCGTGCTCGCCGATCCTGCCGAGTGGGAGCGCGACCCGTTCGGCGGCGACCTCGTCGACGGCGTGATCTGGGGCCGCGGCGCGCTCGACATGAAGGGCGAGGTGGCGGCGTCGGCGGTCGCGCTGGCGACGCTCGCGCGCGAGGGCTGGCGCGGTGACGGCGACCTCGTCTTCGTCGCCGCCGCCGACGAGGAGGTCGGCGAGCACGACGGCTTCGGCCTCCGCTGGCTCGTCGCGGAGCACCCGGACGCGGTGCGCGTCGACTTCTCCGTCAACGAGGGCGCCGGCGACCGCGTCGACTTCGGCGGCCGCGTGCTCTACCTGTGCTCGACCGCCGAGAAGATGAGCTCGCCGTTCGTGCTGCGCGTGCATGGGCGCAGCGGCCACGCCTCGATGCCGGGGATCTCGGACAACGCGCTCGTCAAGGCGGCGCCGCTCGTCGCGCGCCTCGGCGCCTTCCGCGCCGAGCCGCAGCTGATCCCGGAGGTCGAGGGCTTCCTCGCCGCGCTGCTCGGCGAGGTGCCGCCGGCCGAGCAGGCGCTCGCGGCCGCGCACAGCGTCGCGCCGCTCGCCGCCGAGCTGATCGAGCCGCTGCTCTCGATGACCGTGTCGCCGACGAAGGCCCATGCATCGGACAAGCGCAACGTCGTGCCGGCACTCTGCGAGATCACCGTCGACGTGCGCCTGCTGCCGGGGGAGACGCCGGAGCGGGCAGAGCGGGCGCTGCGCGACTGGCTCGGCCCGGGCGACTACGACCTGATCAACACCGAGCGGCAGGGTGGCACGCGCTCGCCGATCGGAGGCCCCCTCTGGGCTGCGGTGCAGTCGTTCGTCGAGGCGGAGGAGCCCGGGGCGAGCGCGGCGCCGATCTGCGTCGCCGGCTTCACCGACTCGCACTGGCTGCGCGACGCGTTCGGCACCGTCGCCTACGGCTTCTTCCCGTCGCGCGCGCTCGACTCGGAGACGGCGGCGAGGCTGATCCACTCGGCCAACGAGCGCGTGCCCGTCTCCGATCTCGAGCTCGGCGTGCGCTGGCTGCGCCACGCGGCGCAGGCCGTCTGCGGGTGACGCTGCTCGCGGTCGCCGTCGCGGGACGCGGCCTCGTCGACCCCGCCGAGCCGGTCTACCGCGCGGACGACGAGGCGCTGCTGCGCGGCAGTGCCGCCTTCGAGACGCTGCGCTCCTACGACGGCGTCCCGTTCCTGCTCGACCGGCACCTGGAGCGCTTCCGCTTCTCGATCGAGGCGCTCGCCCTGCCGCCGGCCGAGGACGTCGAGGGCCTCGTCGAGCAGGTCACGAAAGCGGCGCCCCCCGAGCACGTCCTGCGCCTCTACCGCACCGAGCACGTCACGGTCGCGACCGTCGCCGAGCTCCCGGAGGGGCTCGAGGAGCGGCGCGCGCGCGGTCTGTCGCTCCGCTCTGTCGACGTCGGTGCGCCCGCGCTGCTCGCCGGCGTCAAGTCGACCAGCTACGGCGCCGCCCTCGCCGCGCGCCGCGAGGCCGAACGCGCCGGCGCCGACGACGCGCTGCTCGTCGCCGGCGGCGCCGTGCTCGAGACCGCGACCGCGAACCTCTGGTGGCGGCGCGGCGACCGGCTCTTCACGCCGACGACGGGCGCCGGCGTGCTGCCGGGCGTCACCCGCAGCTTCCTGCTCGAGCTGGAGCCGGCGACCGAGGGCGCCTTCCGGCTCGAGGACCTGCTCACCGCCGACGAGGCGTTCACGACCTCCTCCGTCCGCGAGGTGATGCCGGTGGTGCAGGTCGACGGCGCGCCGGTCGGCGACGGCGTCCCGGGCCCGGCAGCCGCCCGGCTCCAGGCCGGGCTCCGGCTACGCTGCCGCAGGTGAGCGACAAGGTCCGCCTCGGTGGGATGGCGCTTGCGAACGGGGTGCTGGTGCACGGCCCGGCGGCCTGGGCGTGCGCGATCCGCGGCGCCGACGGGAGCGTGCAGGTGGCGGCCCGCCGCAAGCGGTTCCGGGCCGCCCGGGTGACGAGCCCGTTCCTGCGCGGGCCGGCGCGCCTGCTCGAGGTGTTCGCGCTCCTGCCGGAGGTGAAGCGCGCCCTGCCGGAGGCCCAGCTGCCGATGGAGCGGCCGCGGGTGCTCGCCATGATGGCCGGCAGCGCCGCCGGCGCCCAGGCGCTGCGGCGCGCCTCGCTGCGCCCGGCCGCCCGCGAGCTCGCCTCGGCGCTGCTCGCGCTCGCGCCGGCGGCGTTCGCGCTCGGCGGCGGCGAGCTCGCGGCGTACCACGGCGCCGAGCACGTCTCGATCGGCACGTACGAGCACGGCGGCCCGCGGCCGAAGGAGCACGAGCGCTGCGGCTCCCACCTCGTCGGGCCGATGCTCGTCACGACCGCGGCCGGCAACCTCGCCGCCGAGCGCCTGCCGCGCCGCGTGCGCGGCGCCGGCCGGGCCGTCGCGGCGGTCGGCGCCGTCGCGGCGTCCGTCGAGCTCTTCGGCTGGATGACGCGCCACCCGGAGCACCCGCTCGCCCGCGCGCTCGCGAGGCCCGGGCACGAGCTCCAGCACCGGCTCGGCACCGAGGAACCGAGCGACGCGCAGCTCGAGGTCGCGCAGGCGGCGCTCGCAGCCTGCCTCGAGCTCGAAGATGATCACCACGCGTAAGCGGCTCGACCCGTCGGTCTTCGACCTCCCGGTCGAGAAGATGCGCGCCGGCTACTACACCGACGCGTACTTCAACCACACGCGCGAGGTGCTGCTGCGCGACGGCCGCCACCCGAAGGTGCTGATGCAGGTGTTCCAGAAGAAGCACGCGTACCTCGGCGGCATGGACGAGGCGATCGCGATCCTCAAGCTCTGCGCCGACGACTGGGACGCGCTGAGGGTGCACGCGCTGTACGACGGCGACCGCCTCGAGCCGTACGACACCGTGCTGACGATCGAGGGCGACTACACGACCTTCGCGCACCTCGAGACCGTGTACCTCGGCGTGCTGGGGCGGCGGACGCTGATCACGACGAACGTCGTCACCGTGCTCGAGGCGGCCGCCGGGAAGCCCATCATCTTCATGCCGGCGCGCCACGACCACCACCGCGTGCAGACCGGCGACGGGTACGCCGCGTACGTCGCGGGGCAGATCCTCGGCGTCGAGGTCGGCGTCACGACCGACGAGCAGGCGTCCTGGTGGGGCGGGCGCGGGATCGGCACCGTCCCGCACTCGCTGATCGCGGCCTACGGCGGCGACACCGTCGCGGCTGCGCGGCACTTCGTCGACTGGGCGTCGCCGGGGATGAACGTGACCGTGCTCGTCGACTTCGAGAACGACTCGGTGCGCACCGCGCTCGAGGTCGCCGACGCGCTCGGGCCGAAGCTCTGGGGCGTGCGGCTCGACACCTCGGAAAGCCTCGTCGACCGCTCGCTCTGGGAGGAGCTGGGCGACTTCCGCCCCGTCGGCGTCAACCCGCGCCTCGTGCACAAGGTGCGCGACGCGCTCGACGCCGCCGGCCACCGCGACGTCAGGATCGTCGCGTCCGGCGGCTTCACCGTCGAGAAGATCCGCGAGTTCGAGCGGCTCGGCGTGCCCGTCGACGCCTACGGGGTCGGCTCGTCGCTGATCCGCGGCGCCAACGACTTCACGGCCGACATCGTGCTCACCGACGGCCTCCCGTCCGCCAAGGCGGGCCGGCGGCTGCGCCCGAACCCGCGCCTGGAGCTCGTCACGTGAGGCGCGTGCTGTGGGACGTCGACACGCAGGTCGACTTCGTTCGGGCAGACGGCAAGCTCGCCGTGCCGGGCTCCGAGGAGGCGCTGCCGGCGATGGCGCGGCTTGTCGAGGCAGCGCGCGCCGCCGGCATCCCCCATGTCGCGTCCGCGGACGACCACGAGCTGACCGACGCCGAGATCTCGGAGGACCCCGACTTCTCGACCACCTACCCGCCGCACTGCCTGCGCGGCACGCGCGGGGCCGAGAAGGTGCCCGAGACGCGCCAGGACGACCCGGTGCCGCTCGGCCTGGGGGACGTGCCCGAGCGGTGGCTCCGGGGCCGGGAGTTCCTGCTCCTGAAGAAGCACTTCGACGTCTTCACGAACCCGAACGCCGACACGCTGCTCGGCCTGCTCGACCCGGAGGAGGTGGTCGTCTTCGGCGTCGCCACCGACGTCTGCGACGACGCCGCGATCCGCGGCCTGCACGCGCGGGGCCGCCGCGTCGCCTTCGTCGAGGAGGCGTCCCGGGGCCTCGACGCGGGGCGCACGGCCGCCTGCACCGCCGCGTGGCGCGGGCTCGGGGTGCGGTTCGCCACCGTGGACGAGGCGCTGGCCGGCTTTAGCTCCGGCCGCGGCCTGCCGATGGGATCGTGATGCTGGTCGGCTTCGACTTCAAGGCGTTCGTCTCGGACTTCGGGCTGACGTGGCTGCCGATCATGTTCTTCCTCCTGATGTGCATGGTCGTGTGGCTGCTCTGGCGCACGGTCAAGCTGATGCCGCGTGTCAAGCCGATGGAGATCACGCCCGGCTCGGCCGTCTCGGTCACCTGGGACGACGTCGCCGGCCTCGACGAGGCGAAGGAGGAGCTGCAGGAGATCGTCGACTTCCTGCGCGACCCGAAGCGGTTCGAGTCGCTCGGCGCGCGCGTGCCGAAGGGCATCCTCTTCCACGGACCGCCCGGCACCGGCAAGACGCTCGCCGCGAAGGCGATCGCGAACGAGTCGGGCGCGCGCTTCTACGCGCAGAGCGCGTCGGCGTTCGTCGAGATGTTCGCCGGGCTTGGCGCGGCGCGCATCCGCAAGCTATTCGAGGAGGCGCGCAAGAACGCGCCGTCGATCGTCTTCATCGACGAGCTCGACGCGGTCGGTCAGGCGCGCAGCGGCCACTCGTTCAACCGCGAGCAGGACCAGACGCTGAACCAGCTGCTCGTCGAGCTGGACGGGTTCGGGCCGCGCGACCAGGTGGTCGTGATGGGCGCGTCGAACCGCCTGCAGGACCTCGACCCGGCGCTGCTCCGGCCGGGCCGCTTCGACCGTCAGATCCTGATCCAGCCGCCCGACCTGAGGGGCCGCCGGGCGATCCTCGACGTGCACACGCGCGGCAAGCCGCTCGCGCCGGACGTCGACCTCGACGGTGTCGCGCGGCAGACGTCCGGGCTGACCGGCGCCGACCTCGCGAACATCTGCAACGAGGCCGCGATCGCCGCCGGCCGCAAGGACCGGCAGCAGCTGACGGCGGCGGACTTCGACTACGCGCTCGAGCGCGTGATCGCCGGCCTCCAGCAGCGGCGCGTCGTCACCGACAAGGAGAAGCGCATCCTCGCCTACCACGAGGGCGGGCACGCGCTCGTCTCGCACCTCGTCGGCAACCAGCCGGAGAAGGCGACGATCATCGCGCGTGGAACCGCGCTCGGCTACGTGCTGCACCTGCCCGAGGAGGAGCGCTACCTCGAGACGAAGGAGGAGCTGTCCGACTGGATGGTGATGGCGCTCGGCGGCCGTGCGGCGGAGGAGATCGTCTTCGGCCGCGTCACGAACGGCGCCGCCAACGACCTCGAGAAGGTGACGCAGATCGCGCGCGCCATGGTCTTCGAGTGGGGCATGGGCGAGAGCGTCACCTCGCGCACGATGCGCGCCGACAACTACGCGCTCTCCGAGGAGACGAAGCGCCTGCGCGACACCGAGCAGGCGCGCCTCACCGACCACGCGTACGCCGAGGCGAAGCGCCTGCTCTCCGAGCACCGCGCGGCGCTCGACCGCATCGCGGCCGCGCTGCTCGACCGCGAGACCCTCTCGCGCGAGGAGCTGCAGGAGGTCTTCGCCGGCGTCGAGCCCGAGTCGCGCTCGGCCGAGTCGGTCGGCGTGGTTCGCGCGCTCGGCGCCGACCCGAGCCG
>CAZBYA010000014.1:0-3172 GCA_964496175.1 uncultured Gaiellales bacterium
GGCGTGATCGTGCCCCCGCTCAGGCCGTTCGTGCAGTACGTCGCCGGATCCGGCGGTGCGGCGGGGTTCTGCTGCTCGCACCAGGCCTCGTTGATCGCGTCGACGATCGGCCCGTCTTTGATCCGCTTGAGCAGCAGCGGATCCTGTGGTGACTGGCCGTGCTTGGCCGTCACGATGATCGCTGTCGACGACTCCAGGCCGTTCCGGTGGATCGCGTCGACCATCCGCTGCAGCTGGACGTCGACGTAGTCGAGCGCAGCGGACAGCAGCGGGCCGGGCGTCGTCGTGCCCGGCAGGTACCCGGCGAGCTCCTTCGGCCCGACGGTGTAGCTCCCGTCTGCGTTCTTGGTGATCGTGCCCGGGGAGTCGACCTTCTCCGCGACGGAGACGGCCTGGAAGTTCATCCCGAGGATCGCCGGGACACCGACCTGGTGCCGACCGCTGTGGTCGTAGCCGCCGAGCTCGTTGATGACCGCCTGGACCTTGTAGCCGTCGTACTGCTTGGTCGCGGCGTCGATGTGGGCCCAGTCGTCGTCCTGCGGGTACGGCACGCCGTTCGGCTCGACCGCCTGGGAGTCGATCTCCGGAGCGAAGAAGTCGTCGATGCTGGTGCCGCCCGAGCCCGGGCCGTTGAACGACGAGTAGATCGCGTGCTTGTCCGACCAGGCGGTGCGCATCCCGGCGCCGTGGATCACCTGGAAGATCGTGTTCACCTTCAGGTAGTCCCACGGCGCGATCGGCCGGCAGGTCGCCGGATCGACCGGGAACGTCGCCGGATCGAGACCGGACTGCGGATGGGCGGTCAGGTTCATGATCGCGCCCGGGTTCGTGTCGACGCCGTTCGGATAGATCGAACCGCCCTCATCGAAGGACGGGAACGTGTTGCCGCTGCCGTTGTTCAGCAGGTCGGGCACCGAGTTGAGCGTGTCGTCCGGCGAGTCGTAGATCGCGTCGCCCCCCGGCGCGGGGCCGGAGCAGTGGGTCGTCCCGGCCGGGAACACGCTGTGGTTGTACGCGACGTCGTAGTAGACGCCGGTCGAGCGCGGATCACCGCCGGTCATCAATGCCGTTCCACCAGGATCGGAATCCGACGGATCCGATGTATGGGCGTTGCTGAACTCGGCCCCGCCGTGCACAAGCCGTGCGAGCTCCGAGTCCGGATGGTTCGCGACGTACCACTCGAGGTCGGACTGGTGCAACCCGTCCACCGAGATCAGCAAGACGTGCTCGACCCGCGAGCCATCCGCACGCGCGGTCCTCGCCGTCGACGCACCCAGCGCTGCGAGCACCGCCGCGCACGCGACGACGCCACCCAGCAGGAAAAGGCGACGCATTCAGAGTCTCCCCTCTCGATCCGATTGCCATGACGCCTGCGCGACCACCCTCTCCGACCGATCCTTCGCGATGGGTAGACGCGCGGTGAACGGCCGGTAAGAAACCGGCCGCGGGATCGCCCACCCTCCGACCCGCCCGGCCCTTGCATCCGGCCGCCCGATCCGAGATCGTCGCGACTCACATTCCTGACGAAGGAGGATTCGCGTGACGGCACGGACACCGCTGCTGCGCGCCCTGCAGGGGCTCGCACGGGACCATCGCGAGGCGGAGCGCCTCGGCGTCGGCGTCGAGGAGCTGCACGCGCGGGCGCAGGAGGGACGCGTCTCGCGGCGCGAGTTCCTGAAGCGGGCCGGAGTCGTCGGCGCGGCGGTCGCCGTGGCCGGGCCGGCGGCGCTGGCGCGGCCTGCGCGCGCGGCCGGCGCTCCGCGGATCGCGATCATCGGCGGCGGCATCGCCGGCCTGACGGCGGCGCTGACCCTCGCCGACGGCGGCCTCTACGCCGACGTCTACGAGTCCTCCGGCCGCGTGGGCGGCCGCATGCACTCCGACTGGACCGAGTTCGGGCACGGCTTCTGGGACAACGGCCAGCAGGCCGAGCTGTGCGGCGAGCTGATCGACACGAACCACAAGACGATCCTCCACCTGGCCCAGCGCTTCTCGCTGCCGACCGTCGACCTGCTCGCGGCGCAGCCGAACGGGACGACCGACACGTACTGGGTCCTCGGCGCCGACTACCCCTACGCGCAGGCCGCCAACGACTTCCAGCCGGTGCACAACACCCTCCAGGGCCAGGTGCAGGCGGCGGGCTACCCGACCCTCTGGAACAGCTCGACGCCGGCCGGGAGGTCCTTCGACCAGCTGAGCGTGTACGACTGGATCTCGCAGTACGTCCCGGGCGGGCACGGCTCGCAGCTCGGCGCGCTGCTGAACGCCGCCTACAACGAGGAGTACGGCGCCGAGACGACCGACCAGTCGTCGCTCAACCTGATCTACCTGCTCGGCTCGAAGGCGAGCCCCGGCAACTGGTCGATCTACGGCGCGTCGGACGAGCGCTACCACATCGTCGGCGGCAACTCGAACCTGCCGGTCGCGATCGCGGGCACGCTGCCGAGCGGCAGCGTGCACCTCGGGTACCGGATGTCGGCGATCGCCGTCAACGCCGACGGTTCGATCGCGGTCTCGTTCGACAACGGCAGGTCGATCACCGCCGACCACGTGATCCTCTGCATGAGCTTCTCGGTGCTGCGCACGCTCGACTACAGGAAGGCCGGCTTCGACGCGCTGAAGCAGACCGCGATCACGCAGCTCGGCTCCGGCCGGAACGCGAAGCTGAACGTGCAGTTCGGGTCGCGGATCTGGAACGCGCACGGCAGCACGGGGACGCTCTATTCCGACCTGCCGTTCCAGAGCAGCTGGGACGTGACGCGCGCCCAGGCCGGTTCGACGGGGATCCTCGTCGAGTACCCCGGCGCGAACACGGCCGGCTCGATGGGCCAGAAGACGCCGTACTCGACGACGGCGACGAACCCGAACGTGACGACGTACGCTCGGCAGTACCTGTCGCAGCTCGAGTCGATCTTCCCCGGCATCACGGCGCAGTGGAACGGCAAGGCGATGCTGTCGACACCCGCCACCGACCCGAACTTCCTCTGCTCGTACGCGTACTGGCGGGTCGGCCAGTACACCGCCTTCAGCGGCTACGAGAAGGTCCGCCAGGGGAACATCCACTTCGCCGGCGAGCACTGCTCGCAGGACTTCCAGGGCTTCATGGAAGGCGGCGCCTCCGAGGGCATTCGCGCCGCGAACGAGATCCTGGCCGACCTGAAGAAGGCCTAGG
>CAZBYA010000014.1:3272-43391 GCA_964496175.1 uncultured Gaiellales bacterium
GAACGAGATCCTGGCCGACCTGAAGAAGGCCTAGGTGGAGCCGGAGCGGAGCGCGCGCTCGACGGCGTCGAGCGTGCGCTCCGCCTGGCGGTGCGCGACCGCGTCGAGGCCGGGGCCGGCGAAGCGGCCGAGCAGCCCGTGCAGCGCGATCTCGGTGCGCCAGCGCATCAGCGTGCCGCCGTCCTCCGGCTCGAGCTCGAACGTCGAGACGACGTCGGCGCCACCGCCGTGCGCGCGGAGCCCGGCGTGCGTCGGCGGCCGGCGATCGACCACCTCGAAGCGGATCGTCAGGCTCGGCGCCAGCGGTAGCGGCGGCTTCACCTTCGCCTGCCAGTGGTCGTGGTCGACCACCTCGTGGCCCCGCACCGCAGGCATCGCCGAGGCGATCACGTCCGGGTCAGTGAGCAGGTCGAAGACCCGCTCCGGCGGCGCGTCGAAGCGGCGCTGTCCCTCGACCACCGTCATGTGGCGGCGGAGGTTAACGGTTGGCGGCGAGCGAGTGGAAGAAGAGCGCGACGGGCCGGTAGAGGACGTGCGCGAACTTGATGAACGGCAGCAGGAGGATCAGCTCCATCGCCACCGCGACGTGGAAGAGGAAGACCCAGTACCCCCACGCGGGCGCGTGCGGCAGGTAGAGCGCGATCTCGATCAGGAAGCCCGTGACGCCCGTGACCCAGAGCAGCACGAGGAAGAGCCAGTCCGACGGCTGCGAGATCTTGGTCGCGCGGTTGACGCGGGCCAGGCGGTTCCAGATCAGGACGCTGACGCCGTAGACCAGCGAGACACCTGCGAGCGTGCCGAGCAGCCGCGTCGGGTACCAGACCTGGACGTGCGCGCCGACCTCCTTGACGCCGGCGAGCGAGAGGGCGTAGTCGAGCACCGTCGCGCTCAGCAGCCCGAGGAATCCCCAGACAGTGAGCGCGTGCACGAGCCAGCGGCGGCGCCACAGCGGCTCCGGCTCCTGGGCCTCGGCGCAGTCGGCACGGTAGCGCCGCTGGCCCAGCGACTCCACCACGAGCGCGTCGCGGAGCGCGGAGTGCACCGCGCCGCCGCGCAGCGAGACCTGCTCGCGGCGCGCGACGCCGCGCGCCATCGTGGCGACGCCGGCGAGCCCGAGCAGGAAGAGCAGGATCATCACGGCGACCCCGGTCCAGTGGATCAGACCCTCCGGGACGAAACGGAAGAGCTCGAGCGAGGCGCCGCTGCGCGGGCCGTGGTCGGCGTACATGAAGACGGCGAAGAAGGCGGCGAGCAGCAGTGCGATCGCGGAGCCCGCGACCGGCCGCGTGTACATCGTCCGTGCGAGCCGCGTGCGGTCGTAGCTCGCGATCGCGTAGCGGCGCGCGGTCGCCATGAACTCGCCCGGGTCGGCCTCGGTCGGGCACGTCTCCGAGCAGAGGCCGCAGTGGTAGCACGTCCACAGCTCCTTGCTCCCGAGCAGGGCGTCTTTCATCCCGACCTGCGCGTAGCGGATGATCCGCCGCGGGAACGTGCCGTCGTTGTCGGCGAGCGGGCACGTCGCGGTGCAGGTGCCGCAGCTGAAGCAGGCGGAGACGTCCGGCGCGCCGAAGCGGCGGAGGTCGGCGTAGAGCCCCGGGTCGACGGTGACGGCGCTCATGCGGCTGCCTCCGTCGACGCGTAGCGGAAGTAGCCCTCGTCCGTCGGCTCGGGCAGCTCGACCACCTTGCCGTACCGGCGCATGCCCATCACCCAGAAGAGGACCTCGTCGGCGGGCCTGCCGACGGCGGCGGCGACCTCCGGCACCGTGAGCGGCCCCGCCGCGAGCGCCGCCAGGATCGGACGGTGCATCAGCGGCTCCTCGCGGATCACCTCGCGCGGGTCGCGCATCACGCCACCTCCACCAGCCCGTCGATCATCGCCCGGATCTGCTCGTCGGTCGTCCCGAGCAGGTCGATCGCCTCCTCGGGGCAGATCGGCGCACAGCCGCCGCAGCCCTTGCACATCGCGGCGCTGATCGTCGCGACCTCGCGCCCGTCGACCGACACCTGCTCGACGGCGGCGTAGGGGCACGCCTCGCGGCAGAGGCCGCACCACGTGCACGCCGCCGTGTCGACGGTCGCGACCAGCGGGTCGAGCTCGGCGACGCCGCGCTTGAGGATGCCGCCGCTCTGCGTCACCGCCGTCAGGCCCGACGCGACACTCTCGATCGAGTTCTTCGGCCCCTGGCAGGCGCCCGCGACCATCACCCCGTCGACGACCGTCTCGACCGGGCGGAGCTTCGGGTGGATCTCGTTGAAGAAGCCGTCGCTGCCGACCGGGAGCTTGAGCGCGCCGACCAGGCCGGCGTTCTCGCGCGGCACCATCCCCGTCACCAGCACGACCAGGTCGACCGGCAGCTCGAGCTCCTCGCCGCCGGTGAGCGTGTCGGTCACCGTCACCGTCAGCCCACCGTCGCCGCGGCGGGCGACCGCCGGCGGCGTGTCGGCCGGGAACTTGAGGTAGACGGAGCCGAGCTTGCGCGACTCCTCGTACAGCAGCTCGAAGCGCCCGTAGGTGCGGATGTCGCGGTACAGGTGGTACTGCCGCACGCCCGGGTCGAGCTTCGAGACCTGGACGGAGGCGTGGACCGTCGCTGCGCAGCAGTAGCGGGAGCAGTACTCGTTGCCCTCCGGCTGGCGGCTGCCGACGCAGTAGACGTACGCGACGCTGCCGACGCGTCTCCCGTTCCACTCGAGCGGCCCCTCGGCGGCGTCGACGAGGGCCTTGAAGTCGGGCAAGGTCAGCACGCCGTCGATGCCGTAGCCGAGCTCGCCCTCCTCGGGCCGGTAGGTGTCGAAGCCCGTGGCGACGACGATCGAGCCGACGTCGGCGTGAATGGTCTCGTCGCCGTTCACCCGCACCTCGGCGACGTAGTTGCCGAAGCTGCCGGACTTCGAGACGAGCTCGGCGTTGGTCAGCACGACGATCGAGGGGCGGCGCCGAACCTCGGCGACCAGCTTCTCGATCAGCTCGCGGCCGCTCTCGCCGTGCGGGTACATCGGGCCGAAGCGCCCGACCCAGCCGCCGAGCTCGGCCTCCCGCTCGACCAGGTAGACGCCGAGGCCGATGTGGGCCAGGCCGATGGCGGCGCGGAGACCCGCGATGCCGCCGCCGACCACCATCGCCTTCGGCGTCGTCTCGACGACGAGCGGCTCGAGCGGCGTCGACAGGCGCGTCTTCGCGATCCCGGCCTTGACCAGGCCGATCGCCTTGCTCGTCGCGCCCTCCGGGTCGTCGCTATGCGCCCACGAGTCCTGCTCGCGGATGTTCACCTGCGTGTACTGGAAGGGGTTCAACCCGGCGCGCGACGCGACGCCGCGGAACGTGAAGAGGTGGAGCTTCGGCGAGCACGACGCGACGACGAGACCGTCGAGCTCCTGCTCGCGGATCGCCTGGATCATGTCCTGCTGCGTCCCGTCCGAGCAGGCGAACAGCGACGTCTCGGCGAGCACGACGTCGGCGTCGTCGCCGACCGCCTCCTTCACCTTCGCGACGTCGACGAAGTCGGAGATGTTGCCGCCGCAGTGGCAGATGTAGACGCCGATGCGCCGCTTGCTCATACGGCGGCCCTCTCGAGGTGCGCGGCGACCTGCGCGACGGCGGCGCCGGCGTGCAGGATCGAGTCGACGATGTCCTTGGCGCCGGAGGCGGCGCCGGCGACGAACACGCCGGGGATCGTCGTCTTGCCCGGGTCGAGGTCCTCGTCCGGCTCGGCGACGAAGTGGAACTCGTCGAGCCCGAGCTCCTCGTCGGCGAAGAGCCGCTCGACGTCGCGGTTCGGCTGCACACCGACCGCGAGCACGACGAGGTCGTACTCGGCCTCCGCGATGCCGCCGCCGTTCTCGATGTCCTCGTAGCGGAGGATGAGGTCGCCGTTCTCCTTCTCGGTGATCGTCGCGACGCGGCCCTTGATGTACGTGGCGCCCATCTGCTGCGCCTGCTCGTAGAACTCGTCGTAGCGCTTGCCGGCGGCGCGCACGTCCATGTAGTGCATCGTCACGTCGGCCAGCGGCAGCGCTCCCATGATCAGCTGGTTCTGCTTCACCGAGTACATGCAGCAGATCTTCGAGCAGAGCGGGTTGCCGACCGTCTTGTCGCGCGAGCCGGTGCACGAGACGTACGCGATCCGCTCGGGCACCTTGCCGTCACCGGGACGCAGCACCGTGTTGAACGGGCGCGTCGGCGCGAGCAGGCGGTCCATCTGCATGCCCGTGATCACGTTCGGATAGGTGCCCCAGCCGTACTCCGGCTTCAGGTCGGCGGCGAAGAGCTTGTAGCCGGTCGAGACGACGACGGCGCCGACGTCGACCTCGATCGTCTCCTCCGCCATCTCGAGGTGGATCGCGTCGGCGGGGCACGCGGCGATGCACTCGCGGCACTCGGAGCAGACGCCGCAGTCGAGGCAGCCGCCGGCGGCGGCGACCGCCTCCGCTTCCTCGAGGGGCGGCTCGATCTCGGCGAAGCCGTCAGGTGCCCCGTCGCCGGGCGCGACGGTCAGCGGCGTCGGCTGGTGCCGCGAGTAGCGCTTCTGCCGCGCCAGCACCTCGGCCTTGTCGACGACCGCGAGCCGGTCGTCGAACGCGGTGAAGCCGTCGAGCTCGCGGCCGGTAACCCAGCGGTCGACCATGTGCGCGGCGCGCCGCCCCGCACCGACGGCGCGCGCGATGTCGGTCGCGCCGGTGACGACGTCGCCGGCGCCGAAGACGTACGGGAGCTCGCTCTGGAGCGTGCGCGGGTCGACGTGGAGCTCGCGCTCCGACGTCATCCCGATCGCAGCGATCACGGCGTCGCACGGCAGCACCTGCTCGCCGCCGGCCGGCTCGGGACGGCGGCGCCCCGACTCGTCGGGCTCGCCGAGGCGCATCCGCTGCACGCGCAGGCCCGTGACCGAGCCGTCGCCGAGCGCCTCGAGGGGCGCGACGAGGAACGCGAAGCGGACGCCCTCGAGCTCGGCGTCCTCGACCTCGGCGGCATGCGCGGGCAGCTCGTCCCGGCCGCGCCGGTAGGCGACGAGCACCTCGAGCGCGCCGAGGCGGACGGCGGTCCGCGCCGCGTCCATCGCGACGTTGCCCCCGCCGACGACCACGACCCGCTTGCCGCGCAGGTCGGGCGCGGCGCCGTGCCGCACGTCGCGCAGGAAGTCGAGGCCGCCCATGACGCCGGCGAGCTCCTCGCCTGGGATGCCGAGCCGGGTCGTGCGCGGCGTGCCGGTGGCGACGAGCACGGCGTCGAAGCCGTCCCGCCGCAGGACCGCGACGTCGTCGACGCGGGTGCCGGTCACGATCTCGACGCCGAGCGCCGTCACGTTCGCGACGTCCTGCTCGACGACCTCCTGCGGCAGCCGGTAGACGGGGATCGCGTGGCGGAGGAACCCGCCCGGCTCGTCGGACGCCTCGAAGATCTTGACGGCGTAGCCGAGCCGTGCGAGCTGCCAAGCCGCCGTCAGGCCCGCCGGTCCGGAGCCGACGATCGCGACCCGCTTGCCGTTCGGCTCGGGCCGCTCGACGCCGGGCCCGTCGAAGTCGCGGTAGTGGCGCTCGGCGACGAAGCGCTTGAGTCGCCGGATCGGGATCGAGCCCTCGAGGTCGCCGCGCGTGCAGTCGGCCTCGCACGGCGCGTAGCACGCACGCCCGAGGGTGCCCACGAGCGGCGTCGCGTCGAGGATCAGCTGGAACGCCTCCTCGAACTTGCCGCTGCGGACGAGCGACACGTAGCCGTGGGCCTTGATCCCCGCCGGGCAGGTGTCGGCGCACGGCGACGTGCCCGCGCGCTCGATCACCGCCTTCTTCGGCACCGCCTGCGGGAACGGGATGTACGCGGCCCGCCGCGGGACGAGGTCGGCGTTGAACTGGTCCGGCACCGCGACGGTGCATGCCGGCTCGCAGTCCTGGCAGCCGGTGCAGGCCGCCGAGTCGACGTAGGTCGGCTTCCGCCGCACCGTCGCGTGGAACGTGCCGTCCTCGTTGCGCCGGATCCCCGACACCTCGCTGTACAGCACCGGCGTGATGTTCGGGTGGTGGACCGTCGACGTCATCTTCGGCCCGGAGATGCAGCTCGCGCAGTCGAGCGTCGGGAAGACCTTGCTGAGCAGGATCATCCGGCCGCCGACGCTCGCCTCCTTGTCGACGAGCAGCACGCGGTAGCCCATGTCGCCGAGCTTCAGCGACGACTCCATGCCGCCGATCCCGGCGCCGACGACGAGGACGTCGTAGTCCGCCACTCGGGCCCCTAGATGAAGAGGTTGACGTTCGCCTCGTCGGCCTCGCCCAGGTACGTCGCCGCACCTGCGAACTCGAGGCCGTCGACGAGTTCCTCCTGCTTGATGCCCATTACGTCCATGGACATCAGGCAGGCCACCATCTTCACGCCCTGCTCGCGCGCGGTCGCGAGCATCTCCTCGAGCGAGGCGACGCCCTGCTGCCGCATCGCGCGGCGCATCAGCTTGGGGCCGGCGCCGGCGAAGTTCATGTGCGAGAGGCCGAGCTTCTTCGAGCCGCGCGGCATCATCGCGCCGAACATCGACTGGAGGAGCGTCTTGTCGCTCGTCTTCACGTGCTCCGGCTTGCGGAGGACGTTGAGCCCCCAGAACGTGAAGAACATCGTCACCTCGTCGCCCATGGCGGCCGCGGTGTTCGCGAGCACGAACGCGGCGAGGACGCGGTCGAGCTCGCCGCTGAACACGATGAACGTCTTCTTCGTCGTGACCGGGGTCTCGGGCTCCGTCGCGACGTCTTCGGCTTCCAGCAGATCGGTCATACGACCACGGCTCCAATCGGCCCGAGCTCGGCCAGCTTCTCCGAGAACTCGTGCATGTAGTTGACGAACGGCTCTGCGCACACCGAGCAGAGCGCCGCCATCTTCAGGCGCTCCGGCGCGACGCCGCCTTCCTTCATCAGCTCCTGCGCCCGCGCGGCGATCCGCGCCGAGCGCTCCGTGCAGTCGGGCAGGTAGGCGCACTCGTGCCCGTCCGACGCGATGAACACGCCGTCGAAGCCGCGCCCGAACGCGTGCAGGATCCAGCCCGGCCTGATCGCGCTCGAGCACGGCACCGTGATCGTCGACACCGTCGGCGCATAGTGGAGGTGCCTGCTCCCGGCCAGGTCGATGCCCGGGTCCGAGATGTTCGTCGTCGAGAACACGAGGATCCGCGGCGCGAACGGGTGGGCGCCGTCGGGCACGGCCGCTACTTCGTCTTGCGGACGAACAGCCTCAGGTAGCCCGAATCCTCGAACGAACCGAGGAAGTCGTGGCCGACCTTCCGGCACCACGCCGGCAGGTCCTTGAGCGTGCCGGAGTCGGTCGCCAGCACCTCCATCACGCCGCCGACCGGCACCTTGGCGATGCCCTTCTTCGCGGCGAGGATCGGGCCCGGGCACGAGGTGCCGCGGGCGTCCTCGACGTGGTCCGCCTCGAGCGCGGACAGCTCATCGAGCGTCGCAGTCACTTCCAACCTCCTGGGTCGCTGCGTCGCCGAGAGTGTCGGCCGGAGATGGGCCGACTGCATCCGGATCAACTACGCGGCTGTGAGGTTGTAACGCCGCATTTCGTCCGTTCAAGCCATCAGGTGCGTACTTTGTGCGTGCTCGATCAGGGCCGCTCCCGACGTCTCCCGCGCCCGCTCGGCCGACCCTTCTGCCGGAGACCCGAGGAGGTCGGAATGAATCACAAAGGACTGTGGTGGGCGGTCATGGTGATCGGCGTGGCGATGATCGTCGCCCCGTTCGCCATCGGCATGCCGGGCAAGACGGCGGCGGGGCAGCGGATGCTGAACGACTTCCGACCGCTGATGCAGCAGGCGAGCGTCGACAAGACGGTCGCGTACTACACGAACGTCTTCGCACCGCTCGGGCAGATCACGCCCTTCTTCACGCAGGCGAACGCGCAGAAGTTCCAGGGATACCTGCAGGGCATGCAGGCGTCGGGCCTGAAGATCCCGCCGGCGGCGGCGAAGGACTTCACGCAGATGGTCGGGATGATGGGCCAGGCCGCGCCGATCGCGCAGCAGGTCCCGCCGGGCCTCGCCTGGTACGGGCCGCTCGTGCACACGATGCAGGGCAACGTCGCCGACTACAAGTCGGTCGACAGCCTGCCGGACTTCCGGCTGTTCACGTGGTTCTTCGTCGTGCCGGGCATCCTGCTCGTGCTGCTCGCCGGCGTCGGCCTGTGGGGCGGCGCCGTGCATCTCCACGTCCGCGAACCGCGGCCCGTGGCATGACGCGTGGGCGGGGAGCTCGCCTGAGCAACCCGGGCTCCCCGCCCGTGCATCCCCTGCCGGACGAGCTGATCGAGCTGATCGCGCGGCGCTTCCGCGCGCTGGCCGATCCGACGCGCATCAAGCTGCTCGACCGCCTGCACGAGGGCGAGTCGACGGTGCAGGAGCTGGCGGCGCTGACGGGGACGACGCAGCAGAACGTCTCGAAGCACCTGAACCTGCTGCTCGCCGCGGGAATCACCGGACGGCGGCGCGTCGGCTCGTCCGTGCAGTGGTACGTCGCCGACCCGGGCGTCTTCGCACTCTGCGAGCACGTGTGCGGCTCGATCCGCACCGAGCTCGACGAGCTGCGGCGGCTGGTCGGCTAGCCCGCGAGCAGGCGCTCGCGGTCGGCCTCGCCGATCGGGCGCGCGGCGCGCGCGTCCGCGTCCCAGGCGACCAGCACGGAGCGCGCCGACGCGGCCACCTCGCCGTCCGGCGTCAGCACCTCCTGCTCGAAGGTGACGCTCGTCCGCCCCACCTCCGCGACGCGCGTGCGTACCACCACCTCGCGCGCGGGATGCCTGATCTCGCGCCGGTAGTCGATCGACGTGTGCGCGATCACCCACGGCCACGCCTCGAAGTCGCCGACCGCCGCGGTGACGACGACGTCGCGCGCCTCGTCGAGGTAGACGGGGTAGATCGCGTGCGTGAGGTGGCCGAGCAGGTCGAAGTCGGTCCACCGGACCGCGATCCGCGTCTCGTGCACGCGGCGACTCTACGCCTTGGCGGGCGCCTGCAGCTCTCGCTCGGCGGGCTCGCCGCGCCGCAGCTCGCGGCTGCGCTCCGCCTCGGCGTTCACCTCGGAGCCGAGCAGCAGCGCGAGGCTCGAGAGCCAGAACCAGGTGAGCACGACCACGACCGCCGACAGCGAGCCCCACGTCTTGTTGTAGCTGCCGAACCTGCTCGCGTAGAACGCGAACGCGCCGGAGGCGACGAGCCAGACGACGAGCGCGAGCACGGCGCCGAAGCTCAAGAACTGCCAGCGCGGGTGCTCGACGTTCGGGCCGAAGTAGAGCAGCCCCGCGAACACGGTCAGCAGGCCCGCGACGAGCAGCGGCCACTCGGCGACCCACCAGACGATCTTGACGAGCGTGTGCGCGCCGACCGCGTTGCCGACCCACGTCGAGATGTGCGGCCCGAGCACGAGCACGAAGAAGCAGAGGCCGAAGCCGAGCAGGGCGAGCGCGATCATCGCCAGGGCCGCGAGGCGCCGGCGGACGAAGCCGCGCGTCTCCTTGCGCTCGTAGGCGATGTTCATCGCCCACATCACGTTCTGCGCGGCGCTGGTCAGCGACCAGAGCGCGAGCGCGGCGCCGACGCCGAGCACGGCGACGCCCGTCCCCTTGCTCTGCGTCAGGTGCGTGAGGCTGCCGGTGAGCAGCGAGCGCGCCTGGCCCGGCATGACGTTGCCGATGTGGCCCATCAGCGAGCCGACGGCGCCGGGCCCGGCGAGCAGGCCGAAGAGGCCGACGGCGATCATCAGCACCGACGGGATCGCGAGGAACGCGTAGTAGGCGAGCGCGGCGGCCACGTTGGTCATGTGGTCGGCGTTCATCTGCTTGAGCGAGCGCTTCAGGATCGCGAGGTAGTCGCGCTTCGACAGGTCGCCGGGGCCGGGCTCCGCGAGGGTCGGCTCGCCGTGCTCGGGCTGCGGGGTCGGCGCCTCGTCGGGCTCGGGCCGCGGCGCGGCGCGCTCGGCGTCGAAGTCGCGCTCGGGCGCGCGTGTCCGGTCCCGCTTCCCCAGCATCTCCGGGTGGAACGACGGGGGCCGCGATCGCGGTACGGCCCCCGCCGCCCGCAACGCTCAGTGGTTGCGGAGCGCGTCGATCAGCTCGTCCTTGCTCATCTCGGAGCGCCCCTCGATGCCGATCTCCCGTGCGCGCTCGAGCAGCTCCTCCTTGGAACGGTCCTCGTAGTTCTCGGCCTCGCCGCCCCTGCGGCCGGTCTCGCTGCGGCTGCCGGCGTTGGCGATCCGCGCCGCCTTCTCCTTGCTGGCGCCCTCGCGGCGCAGCGCCTCGTACTGCTCGTCGTCCTTCACGGACGGCCCGTGATCCTTGGCCACGGCGACCCCCTTCGGTTCGGTTTCGTCGGTTCGCGTATCCGCCGCGGCGGGGGTCAAACGGGGCGAAGTGCCGGTTACAGTGGCGGCGCGCCCCCGTAGCTCAGTGGATAGAGCAGCGGTCTTTTACGGTCGCGTTGACAGGAGACAGCAGATCGGCTAAGACATTCCCCGCGGGGTGCGGCACCGCTTCCGAGGAGCCGATCGGAGGAGCGGGGAGATGTCATCGGAGCCAGTGCCGGTCAAACTCACGTCCCGTCAGCAAGAGGTGCTCGTCTTGGTCGCCGCAGGGCTGACAGCGATCGAGATCGGACAGCGCCTCGAGATCTCACCGCGCACGGTCCGCGCACACATTGAAGTCCTGAAGCAGAAGCTAGGTGCACGTCGCTCACGGGAACTTCCGTCCGCCTACAAGCTTCGAACCGGGGTCGATCCATTCACGCTGAGCGAGCCGGCTTCAGACGGGCGAGAACGGCAGCCTGCTCGGAGCCGCGCCGTCGCCTGACGGCCGCGAGTGACGTCACAACTCGACGGCGGAGCATTCCGGCAGTGCCCTGGTAAACAAGACGCCTCGCTGCAGCCTCTAATAGCCGTGCATGAGCCGAGGGATCTCGTCCGGGAACTCGAAGCGCTTTACCGGCACCGCTACCCGCAGTACCTGCGCGTGGCGACAGCCATCGCCGGCGACCCGGCGTCCGGCCACGATGCCGTTCAAGACGGCTTCGCACTTGCGCTGCGAAGCGCGAAGACGTTTCGCGGCGAGTCGACGGTTGCGACGTGGGTGTGGCGAATCGTCACGAACGCCGCGCGCGCGTTGCGCACGACTCAGATCCTTCCGATTGAGGAAGCCAGCTCTGCCGTCGCGGCAGCCGAGACCCACTCGGAGAACGGGGTCGGCCTGTGGGTAGCAGCATTGCCGGAGCGCCAACGGCTAGCCGTGTTCCTCCGCTACTGGGCCGACTTGAGTTACGAGGAGATCGCCTCCGTTCTCGATATCGAAGTCGGCACGGTCTCCGCGACGCTGCACAAGGCGCTGGCGTCCCTACGAGTTGCGCTCGAGGAGGTTGAGCGATGAACAGCGACCGCCACGTTCTGGCCGAGCTCGATCACTATCTGCCGCAGCCTGACCCAGGCCAGCGCGATTGGAACGACGTCCTCGTCCGAGCAGGTCTGGCCGCGGGCTCGCTTAGCTCACGGACGCGGAAGATCGCTTTCGCAACAGCTCTTGCAGCTGCACTCGTTGTCGCGCTTCCAGTCTCCGCGTTTGTGTTTGCCGGAGATCGCTTCTCAAGCTGGCTGAACGGTCATCCAGGGAACGCCGTCAGCCATCAAACGGAGATCCGCTTCAGGGCCGGTATTGCCGGCTGGGCTGGTTACGCAAGGATCGAGCAGCTGCGTCGTCTGGTCGCCGTCCAGACCGGTAGCACAAGCTTCGTGCTCTACGGGTTTCGGGTTGGCGATGAGATCTGTCTGCGAGTGACGTCCTCTGGTGCATCACCGAGCGGCGCGACGGGGTGTGCGCCGCTCCGAGAGCTCGCCCATCCGATGTCGGCGGTAGTGCCGGTGATTGTCGACTACCGCGTCGCGGTCGAGGCACGAAACAGCAAGCGTCAGACCGTCTCTCTCTCGTTCGGGCTCGCCGCTGACGGTGTCAGTGCCGTGAACTTCGTCACCGCAACGGGCCACTCGCGCCCCGCGGTGGTGGCGAGCGGCGCATTCCTGAGCGCGAACATTCTTCGGAGCGCTGACGTCACGATCGTCCGAGTCGACGCCCTGACGCCGCACGGGTTGGAGCAGCGCGCGCTTCCCGCGGTTCCGCACGGGCTTAGTCCCAGCGCGAACCACAAGCGTCTGCTTCTCCTTGCTCCAGCGAAGATCCAGCGCCGCCTCTCGGCAGGAATCGCCTGGTTCACCGGGCACAAGCAGGACGGAGAACCGGTGCCTAGCTCCCTTCTCGCCGGTCTGCCAGTCCACCCCCGGTTTGCGCGGCTGCTTCACCCCGATCCGCTCTCCCCGGCCAGCGTGATCGTGTCCGAGGGAACGCTTCTCGGCGCACCCGTTGCTGGCAACAAGGTGTGCGTGTCACTCGCTGTCGCCGACGTCAACGGCGGGGGATGCAACCCCGGTAGTGCCATCTTCCAAGACGGTCCGATCTTTGCGAGCCAGCTCGCTGTGAGTGGCTCGGATGCGTACGAGAGCGTCTTCGGGATCGTCGCTGACGGTGTCACATCGCTCGACGCATACTTGGGCTCCGGGGAACGAATCGCGGCCCCGCTCGCAGACAATGCCTTCGTCCTCGAGTTGGCGCGTGCCGCATTCCCGTGCCGGCTCGTCGCGCGGGATGCTGCAGGGAACGTCGTCGGCATCACTGATCTCAACTCGGACGCGTTGACGCCGAAGTGAGCCGTGAGGACAGCTCAGAGACAGGACCGCGACCGATCTCCAGCCTGTCACGACGCGACATGTCTGGCATTGCCATGGGCCAGTTTTCGCATCTAGACGGCGACTGAATCGCCGCGCTCTAATCGACGAGCTGTCACGGAAATCGTCGAGGGGAGATCGGTATGAGACGCCGCAGGATCTTGCTTCTCGCGCTCTTCTTCGCGTCGCTGTTCGCGTCGAGCGCGTTCGCGGGCATCTACATGCCTGACCAGTACTGCGTTCCGGGTACGAACGGTGAGTCGTCGTACTCGTCGAGTTGGTACCGCAACACGTTCTACATGGACGGCTTCGGCCCATGGCCTTACAAGACGGTGACCTTCATCGACAACCAGACATACGGCTGGCACGCCACCGTGCAGGACAACCACCAGGAGACCTACACCACGTGGAGCAGCACCGAGGTGAAGGCGGCGTACTGCAAGGACGATGGAAACGGGCCGGCTGGCAACGGCGCCTGTTCCGTCTACACGTCGTAGCGATCGGAGGAGCTGAGCGATGAAGAGGATGATCAGAATGCGCAAGCTGTTCCTATTGGTCGCTGCCGCATCGACGGCCATCACGACAGGCACGCTGCTCGGCGGCTACTTCGCCGGAACGGGTCAGGCCAGCCGGTCAGCACCGCCCGACGTCGGGGCGATGCTCGCTCAGGAAGGGACCGGTACGAAGGTCGCCGACTACGGGGGTGCTGCAGCCGGACGTGCCGTGTTCGTGAAGCAGCTGTCGAACGGCGACCTGTGCATCAGCGACGCTCGTGCCGACGGCTCGGCACCCGTCGGCGGCTGCAACCCGGCATCCGACGCCCTGGGTGGCCGGTCGATGACCGTGACGATCGCCTACGACGGCGGCCCGACGCTGAGCACGATCTCGAACGCACGGGTGTTCGGACTTGTCGCACCTGCTGTGCACGGGCTCGAACTGCGGATGAGCGACGGCAGCTCACAGGTCCTCACGCTGCAGAAGACCGGTCTGGGCGGCGGCCTCAAGGCGTTCGCGGGGACGATCCCGGAGAGCGCTCTGTCTTCGGGGGTGACACCAGTCGCGCTGGTCGCGTTTGGCGCCGGCGGAACCATCATCGACACGGAGCCCGCCACGATCGGAGGCTAGGTCCTCTCAACGCGTGTCGGAGGGCACGCAGCGACGCGCGCCCTCCGACACGTCCGTCAGCAGCAGATTGGGGCGGCCCTTGCAGCAGAAGGTCGCTCAGACGATTCGCGTCACAATCGGAGGGAGACAAGGTGGGATTGAAGAAGGTTCGATCGCGCCGCCTGTTCGCCGCCGCGGTCAGCTCGATGTTCCTGTTCGCGCTCCACGTAGCATCGGCGAGCGCGACGCCGACGCCTGTCACAGCTTGGTATTTCTTCGACTGCAGCACGTCGACGGTTGCCGGCCATTCGTACACTGACGGGCAGTCGTTCTCGCAACACAATCCCGGCGGGAACCGGCTGCTGGTGCTCGACTACGGAGGCGCCCGTGTCGTTGGCACGGGCTTCGGGACGCAGACGTTCTGCACCACTCAGAACGTCTACCTCACGAACACGCAGATTCTGACTGCGCTCGAGAGCGCGGCGGATGGTGTGCACGCCGGCTACACCGGCGTCGGGAGCACGATCGTTGCCTACGGCAACAGCAACTCCAACATGACGGGCCATGGCATGACCTCCACGAACGCGTTCAACGCCGGCTACTACCAGTCGCAGCGCGCCCAGGATCTGGCCGGTTACCAGTCGTCACACGGATACAACAAACAGAGCGCGGCCATTGCTCAGGACCAGGAACCGGACTTCGACAAGGCACCCATCAGCAGGTCGCTGGCGGACGGCGCGACGAACCAGGGGTATGCACTGAACTACGACTTCGGCTCCGCGGACGGCTGCTATCCGTACAACGGCGGCGTCTCGGGTGGGTCGGGCTCGTGTGACAATGGCTGGACCGCAAACGACGTCGGCTATGTCTCCTACAACGGCAGCTCGGTCCCGTTGCCCGAGATCTACTACTCGAGTCCCGACCAAGCCGCACAGTGGACGAACATCCGACAGTCGTGGGGCGCGGGCTACGAATTTTGGGGATCAACCGGCGAAAGCGGCGCGCAACTGACGCCGGCGCAAGGGTGGGACCACCTCAACAACGACAACCCAGGGCTCGTCTACAGCGAGCTGATCTGTTTCGGCTGCTAGAGAGGAACGATCGATGGGAAACCTCGGACATCGTCGCCGCATCACTCTCGCTGTGATCGTTGCTCTCGCCGGTCTCGGAGCGGCCGTCGCGCTTGCCGGCGGAGGCGGTATGACATACATACCTCAACTCGGCATTTCCGTTCCTTCTGAGAAGGCCGCTCAGGTGAATCACGCATATCCAGCGACCCAGCCTCCCGAGTCGACACTTCCCGCACCCCCGCCTCCGGCCACCCCGGTGATCGGCATTCCGGCGCACCTAGCGCCTGCTGACGCGGCACCGATCCCCGTCTCGCCGAGTCTCGTTCGCGTAACCAACGATTGGATGGTCTCGAACGGCCACACGCTCGTAGCCGTCTACGCGGGTCAAGCCGGCGACAACCCCGCCGACGGACGGTTCGTGATCATTCGGCAGAACCTGGACAAGGGCCTCGAGACCGAGGACATTGTCAATGTTCCGGGCGCTGGCGCGATCTCAATCGACTCGGCTCCTGAGGGAGCGGACGTCGAGACCACCGCGCAGAGTGCTTCCTTGCACTTCACCGGCGCGAACGGCCGTGCCGGGCTACTCGAACTGGCGCACGACACCGTCGGTAGCGGGTAGTCGAGATAGGTCGGCCCGTGTCCGCGGGCGGTTCTTGCCCGCGGATACGGGCTGCGGCGATAGGCGAAGGGCGCGGTTGGCGAAGCCCATGATCTGCGGACGAGCGATAGTCGCCCTGCGGGCTCGCTACTCTCGTTCAGCGAAAGACCAAGCACAGTCAGCGAAAGTGGAGGAAACCGCCCAGCCGGCTGTCAAGACAGAAAGCCCTGCAAAAGGGCTACATGAGCCCCCGTAGCTCAGTGGATAGAGCAGCGGTTCTCTCGACAAGAGTGTGAGCACAAACCCGGGTTCTCCGAGAAAGGAGACTCGGTGCCGACCGTCTTTGTGCTCATCCAGCCCTTTTTCGCCTGGAAGCAAAACCCGCCCCGCCGTTTCGCTGCCAGCTCCCGTCTCAAGTACGAACCCCTGCTCGAGGATTTCGCTCGCTGGGCCGGCGACCGCGAGATCTCGGAGATGTCAACTGCTCTGCTCGAGTTCGAGTATCTGCCTGCTTGGACGGCCGCCTTCACTGCCAGGAACAGCCGTCCACCGGCCCAGAACACGCTCCGGCTCGTTCACAACGTTCTCTCGTCGTTCTTCGACTACGCCTGGCGCCGCGGCCTGATCGGGCTGAACCCGATGCTCGCGATCCCGCGGCCCTCGTACGAGGTGCCGTTGAACGACTGGCTGAACCCGGAGGAGGACGAGTTGATCGCCCGTGTGCGGAAGACACCACTCGAGGAGATCGTCTACGGGCTCGGCCGGCTCGCAGGTCTCCGTTGCAGCGAGATCACGGGGCTGCAGTTCCAAGACGTCCATCTGGATGAGCAGCTGCTCGACGTCTACGGCTCGAAGTCGGCGGCGAGCGTGCGCTCCGTGATCGTCTTCCCGGAGCTCGCCGAGATGATCGATCGCTGGATCGACCTGCAGGCAGGTCGCGGGCTCACTGGCAGGAACGCCTATCTGGTCACGACCGCGGCAGGCGACCCGGTCGCGAAGCCGTACCTCTGGCGGATCATCAAGCGGGTCGCCGCCCGCGCCGGCGTGCGCTTGCACGGACAGGACGCTAACGGCCGTCCGCTCGCGCTCGACCGGAGCGGCGAGAACGTCAGCCGGGTGTCGCCGCACACGCTGCGCCGCACGCACGGCTCCGATCTGCTGAATCGAGGAGTCCGGATCGAGGTCGTCAGCGCCCAGCTTGGCCATGCGAGCGTGAAGGTGACGGAGACCGCCTACGCGAAGCTCTTGACGACGACGAAGCGGAACGAGCTGCTTCGGATCGGCACCGGCTTCCCGTTCCTGGACCGGGGGAAGAGCCGCGGACTCGGGTACCGCGGATTCGGCAAAACGAAAACATTCGCGTCCGTTCGCGAAAACGGCAACGGTGGCCGCCAGGCCGGTCCACGCTCGATGGGTGAAGTCCCGGCAGTCACGGCCACGTATTCGGTCAGGGCGGTTCTCCCCGACCCCGCTCGGCTTCCTCCGCTTCCGGCGGAAGAGCGGCTACCGGCTGGCACCGAGCAGCTGGAAGAAGTGGAGGCCGATCGTCCTTCGCGTCGAGTCGCTACGCGTCGAGGTCTTCGGAGACGTGCCATGGTCTGAGATCAGCAGCGAGGACATCGCATATGACCTTGTGGAAGGCCGTCTCTACCGTGAGTGTCGAGCGAAGAACGGCGGACCGCCGTCGTCGAACACCTTGCGGGGTCGCTACGACGCGTGCAAAGCGTACTTCGAGTTCCTCGAGCTGATCGGCGCCCTGGATGACAATCCCTGTGACTGGTTGGCACGGCCGAGCAGCAAGGCGAACCTGAAGCCGTTCCTCGACCCCGACGAGGACGGAAGACTCGCGGGACTCGAGAAGGAGGGTCACGAGTTGGCGGTCTATGCGCTCGCCCGCTGGGCCGCCCTTCGCGAAGGCGAGATCTGCGAGCTCCAGGACAAAGATGTCGATCTCACGAATGCGGAGCTGCTCGTTCGCGATGGCAAGACCGACGCGGCGGCGCGGATCGTCCCGCTAACGCCGCACGCCGTCGGAGAGTTCGCCGGCTATCGCGAGTGGCGCGATAGGAACGTGAGCGCGGAGTCAGCAAAGTTCGTCCGCACGCGCAGCGGCACGATCTCGGCCGGTTACGTCTGGAAGCTCGTCAAGGCGATGGGCCGGCGTGCCGGCATTCGCCTGGCCGTCGACGAGGACGGGAATCCACTCCTCGACCCGAATGGCAACCAGATCACCGAGCTGACGCCTCATTCACTGCGGCGCACGTTCGGATCGCATCTGATCCGCAACGACGTTCCGACGGGCGTGTTCTCACCGATCATCGGCCATTCATCGAAGCGCGTGACCGACGAGTCCTACGCGCAGCTGACCAATGCGGAAGCGGCCCGGAAAGTGCTGGCAGCCGTCGGGGTGCCCGCGTCGAGCGCCTAGCCTCGTAGCCGTACTCGTCAGCGAGGTGATGCGGACGCCTTGCCTGGTGACCAAAGCCACCTGCCGGTCTTCGATATTCGTGCGCCGAAGCGGGATAGGCGCCGAAAACTGGAGGTGACATAGCATTGACAAGTGTTACTGACGGTGTTAGTAACTTCTCACAGGCTGCGGCGTCTCAGACAAGAAGGGGGTCAAAACTTTGAGAGGTCGCACAGGAAGACTTTCTACGCGTCGCCTTTTCGGTCTAGTACTGGTTCTGGCGGCGTCGTCTGCGCTTATCGCGCCAGCATCAAGTCTCGCAGTCACGGACTACTTCGGCCAGTACACCCTGACGTATGGATCGTGCTGCGGTGGTGCGTATCTCAGTGGCACGCGCGCGTACATCAGTGTCGCGTCCTCTAACCCGGCGAATGGCGATTGCGTCGTGTTCTCGTCGGTTGGTTCGTACAACGGGTCAAGTGGCCCCCAGATCGAGATCGGCGTCGGGCGCTGTTATAGCTCGACGATCGACAACACGTGTGGGGGCGGTACCGGCCTGTCCGCGCTGTTCTTGTTCGATGAGGTCACATCCGACGGCTCGCACTTCACGTGCTACCAGCACGGCACAACATCGCTGGGGTCGAGTGATCTGATGACGGCTGACGTCAACGGCAACACAGGTACCTGGTACGGCTATATCGACGGAAACGGACCGTACGAGAGCGAGAGCCTTCCGGCGAACATCTTCATCGCCGAGTGGGCTGAAGATCGCAATGCATCCGGAACCTGTTCGAATTTCACAGCGTCCGGTTCCTTCGCGACGTGGCAGCGGTACTACTACTCCGGAAACACGTGGACGACCGTTAGCTCAGCTAACGGAAGTGCGGTCTGCTGGCAGCTGGGTGGCCTCGGTTCCAATGGCAACTTCTCCGTCTCGCGCTAGCGTCTGAGGAGCTAAACGCTATGAATATCCGCCTCATCATCCCTTCCCTCGTTCTCCTCGCATGCGCTGCCAGCGGGACGGCGTACGCGCTGACCTCATCTGGCGATTCTCATCGCTTAAGCAAGGTCATCCCGACGAGCTACTCGCGCATTCACCAGTCAAGGGGTCTCTCGTCCAATCCTGTGTCCTTCGCTGAGGCGGTGCAGCAGGCTTACGCCAATATGCCTGGTTCGTCCGTCCAGTCAATCACCGTCGGCCAACCGCCTGCGGGACCGCCGGCGACGCAGCGTGCTGGTATGCCGTGGATCTATGCAAAGGTCAGTATTCCGGCGGCGACAGGCGCTGGCTGGACAGAGCCGCTCTGGCAGGCGGACCTAATCGAAGGCGCGGCAGTGGAACGGGCTGGCGTGAACGCCGACGCCTACAATGACCTCGGCGGCGCGACCTTCGATGGTGTTCTGCCAGACGGCACTGTCGTGAGCAACATCGGGGGCGGCATCGGCGACGTGGCTCGGGGTCAAGTCTTCTCGACCGCGTCGGACGAGTCGATCCGAACTGCGATCACCTCCGCGGCCCAGTCGCTTGGCTTGACTGTCGTGAGCGTTACGATCTTCCACGCCCTTGATCCAGCCCCAGCCGTTGTAGTCCGCAGTTCGGATCTTGCCGCAGACGGTCCGAAGGTGCAGAGCATCATCAACACGCTATTCGGGCAGCCGCCGACCTACGAAGGCTTCTACTTTGAACTCGAGTCACCGTCGGGAGCCGACGTTTACGAGACGTCGGCCGCGTACCGCACAGGTGGTGGCCACGAGTGGGTTGACCCCGCATACAGGTCTGAGATCGCCAGTACGTCGATGTGAAACATCCTTTTCGGCCCTGCACGAACTGGCTCGTGCAGGGCCGAACCAGGTCGCTCTGCCGGCGCCGGTCTCCTCCGCAGCCGTCAGTCGTGTCCTCGAAGGCGGCCTGTGCGATCGCGCGCGGTGCCTCGTAGTCGAACTGCGGCGGCCCGCCTTCGGCGAGCGCGAGAAGCTTCTCTCCCGCCGCGCGGAGGGCGGCGAAGTCCTCCGCGTCCCGATGCCTCTCGATCTGCTCGAGCAGTGACAGAGATCTCGGGACGAGATATCCCTCGACTAGCTCTTGAGCGGCTCGCTCATACTCCGACCACGCCCGCCCGTAGTCGCCGCGCGACGCCGCCTCCCACAGACGTAGCCGAAGCTCAGCAAGCCCGCGTCGATGCTCATCAGCACTGTGATCGCGATCACGAATGAGCTCCGCTTGAACCTCGGAGGGGACAAGCCAGGGGGAGTCGCGGAAAGAGGCGGGCGATCTCGTCTGCGCTCGTTACAAGGAACAGCCGGTGCAGACCTTCGTGGATCTGAGTTTCGTCCATCGGGGCGATATCACGTCCTTCCTTTGAGAGGAAAAGAGTCGTGCCCGTGTGCGCGACCGTAGCGTGTCGCTATGACTCCGAAATGGAACAGCAGCGAGGAGCGCGACCGTCACATGTGCGAGCTCGAGCTCCGCATCACCTACTACATGAACAGGATGTTCGAGAGCGAGCGGATCGACCCTCAAGTGGCCGACCTTGCCTGGAACCCGGACGAGGAGCTTCGAGAACTCCTCGCTACGGAGACTTGAGGACGTCGTCGAGGAAGCCCTCGATCCTGGTGGCGAGCTCGTTCAGTCTGTTTCGAGGCAGTTGCGCATCGGCACCTGAGTGCTGAACCTCCTCGTAGGCCGCCTCGCAACTTCCGAACGCTTCGCTGAGAGCTTCCCGAAGATGCGGGGTCCAACGCCGCCGCTCGTCTCCCGCCGCACGACTCGTCAACTCCTCAGCGATCAGAAGTGAGCGGCGAAAGTCCGCAGCCGCGCGACTCCAGCTCTCATTCCTCATGCTCACGAGCCCGCGGCTCACATGGCTTGCCAATCCCTGCTCTAGCCTCGGGACGGTTAGCGACGCGAGGCCGTGCTGCTCGAGGGCTGCGCGAAGCTCACGGCTCAACGTCTCGACATCGATCAGCCGCGTCGCCTCAGCACCACTAAGACAGTCGATCGGGTAGGTCTTGAGCAGTGCTCCTGACGGCACGGCCTCGAACCGAACCTCCTTGCCGACCACCGTAGGGCGTATCCGAGGAAGCGAAGTCATCGCCATGTCGATCGTGCGCACGATTCGTCGTGCGTCGCGACGGCCGTGCAACTGGGTGTCTCGGCAGACGCCAGCGGCGATCAGCTGTGCCTCCAACGTCGACTCCTCGTTGGCGAGCAGAGCAAGTTCTGGCTCGTGTTCGCTCATCGAACCCGACCGGCCGCCTTCAGCGGCACTTCTGCGGCTTGCAGTTCGTACGGTCGCACTTGGACGCGTCGCCGTCGCCCCAGCTGCCCGCGGGCGGCTCGCCAAAGGCGGCGCGGTATCTATCCAGGGTGTCACGGTAGGCGTCGAGTAGGTTCTGCGTGTCCTCGTCGCCGCGCATCCCGAAGTAGGGAAAGTGGTCGAGGAAACCGCCGAAGACGCGGTCGCAGTCGGCCCGGTAGGCAATCGTGTCGAGGATGTGGGCGTGCCAGATCTCGTCGACGATCTTGCAGGGGACGATGTCCGCGTCGGGATATGCCACGTGTAGGGCGAGGAACTTCCGGTACTCGCTCTCGAGCACGTCCAGCTGTTCCTCGGAGTAGCCCTTACCCTCGTCGGGGTCAGCGAGCTTCATCCGGATGTTGCCAAGGTCGAGCTGCTGCTCAAGCAGCGCGAGCGCCTCGGCGGGGCTCACTGCGACGGCGGATGTGGTCATGCCTCTCTCCTCGCTTTGACGCTCTCTCCTAACTGACGGGAGAGCCTCAGTTTACAAGAGTTACTACCGATCCAGTCAGCGACCTGGTGAACGGAACGAATTCCCGGCTTCTCCGGCAAGCCGTGTCCAGACGCGTGATGCGACCCGGCATGAACAGCAGAGCAGGCGGACACAGCCGACTCGCGGGGGCTGCGCCGACGTGGCCGACGCAGCCCCGTTTCGCTCTCCTACGGGCCCCAGGGAGGGCCGAAGTCGGCCAGCGAGAGCGCGAGTAGAAGCGCAGGGAGGACTACGGCGAGAAGCCGGTAACGCATGCCAGAGCCGTCCTTTCGGAGAGATGGATACGGCCCTGGCGCCAGGGATTACAGAAGTTAACTACGCCGGACGTGCTCCGGCAAGAGCATCGCGCTCCGTTCTTGCCGCTCTAAGCGCCTTTCAGAGGGAGCGCGTGCGACGAGGTAGAGTCAGGTTCGTGTCCCCTCGCCAAAAGTTGAAGTACTACGACAGCCCCAAGAAGCTGGGCCAGCGGCTCCGAGCGGCGCGCGAAGCGGCCGGTGTGTCGCAACGCGACCTCGGCGCCGGCAACTGCACGGCTGCGTACATCTCGAGGATCGAGAAAGGCGAGCGCGTCCCGTCGCTGCAACTACTTCGTGAGTTCGCCGGCCGGCTTGGCGTCAGCGAGGACCACCTTGCATACGGACGCCCGGATGGCGGGTCTGCGAAGCCGTCTCGGCTCGTCGAGGCTCGCACCGCGCTTCGGGTCGGCGACCTAGAGGCTGCCTATGAGCTCGCCGACGCAGCGCTGAGCGCCGCTCGCTCAGATGCTGAACGCGCAGCTGCGACTGCCGTCTTTGGCGAGATCGAGATGGCACACGGCCGGCTCCGGGAAGCCGTCGACGTGCTCGAACGGGCCCGGCGGCTGAGCGACACGATCGAGGCCGATGAGCCCGGGGCGGCCGAAACGCTGGGCCGGGCCTACGCGCGACTGTTCGAGTACGAGTCGGCGATCGCCGTCTTCACGCGCAACCTGAAGCGGGCGGAGACGGACGGCGATGTACTGAACGTCGTCCGCTTCGCCACCCTGCTCGCCCACGCCTGTTGTGACAGCGGCAATTTCACTGACGCCGAGAAGGCGCTCGCTGTGGCGATCCGCGTCAGCGAGGAGACCACCGATCCGCTCTCGCGCGCACGGGCGCTCTGGGGGCAGTCCCGCTTGCACGCGCTCCAGAACGATCCGGCAACCGCCGCGCTCTATGCCGAGCGGGCGCTCGAGGTGCTCGAGGTCTCCCATCAGGACTACTACGCGGCGCTCGCACGGCAGCTGCTCGCGCACATCGAGCTCGACCGAGGCAACGGCGAGCGAGCCCTCGAGCTGCTGGAAGAGGCAGCGCCACTAATCGCCGGCACGGGCGGCGTCTTCGAGCGCGCTAGCTTCGAGATTGAACGGGCGCGCGCCCTGCTTGAGCTCGGCCGCGGCGACGAAGCGGCCTCGATCGCCATGGCGGCCTCCGCACGGATGCAAGGCGAGAGCTCTGTCGACGCCGGTCGCGCCTACATGCTGATCGCCGATGTCTTCGTCACGCTCGGCGACGACTCGCGCGCGATTGAGCTCTACGAACTCGCCCTCGAGCATCTGAGAGCAACGCCGAACCGCTACCTCGTCGAGGGATACTCGAAGCTCGCCGAGCTGCTCGAGCAGTCAGGACATGCGGACCGCGCGCTTGCCGTACTGAAAGAAGCAATGAACGTGCAGCAGCAGGTGGATCGCTCGCTTGCTCCGCGTTCCGTACCGTGATGCCGACGTGGCAGAACCTCGGCGGCGCCGGTAGACGGACTGGCCCACCGAGTCTCCAGAGTGAGGGTCGGCAAGCGGAGCGATCTGGGCGAATCGTGGACGCCAACAACTCCGCTTTGTTCAGCAAAGACATCCACCGCCGCAGAGTCCACCCCCGGCCGACCTTGGGAGCCTAGGGGGATTCCGCACGAAACGGCCGACTACCGCCGCTCAGGCTGCGTTCTTGTCCACACGAGATGCGATGACAGGCCGGGAATATGAGGACGGGGTGTGCAAGGTCCTCCAGGCGATCGGGTTTGACGCGCGCACCCGCGTGTCTATCTAGGGCGCGCGAAGCTACCACCAAGTCGATGTGCTCGCTGAATACAGGGTCTTCGGGCGCGAGCTCCTGACCCAGCGGCTAATCGTTGAGTGCAAGGCCACGAAGCGCCCCGTCACGAAGGCGCACGTATTGACGTTGACCGAGGTCGTTCAGGACGTCGGCGCAAGCCTTGGGATCTTGCTCTGTGAAGCAGGCTTCCAGCCAGCAGCGCGTGCGGCAGCCGAGAACACAAACGTGCGGCTTTGTTCACTGCGCGAGTTGAAGGAGTTCCAGACGACTTCGAGGGTTCACGGGGACAGCCTGGCCTCACAGACTCTGGTTCTGCGCCTCGCTGAAAACCAACCGCTTGTTGCGCAACCGGCCCGAAGAGGAATGTTCGTCGCCGGGGACAGAGTTGATGATCGGTACACCATTCAGGACAGGCTCGGCTCTGGAGGAGACGCCGAGGTTTTCCTGGCCGAGGACCAGGAGCTCGGCCGCCGGGTGGCGCTGAAGCTGCTGAACGAGCGTCACGCCGCCGACGAGCAGTTCGTCGAGCGCTTCCGGCGCGAGGCGCAGAGCGCCGCCGGCCTGAACCACCCGAACATCGTCTCGATCTTCGACCGCGGCTACGCCGAAGGCACCTACTACATCGCGATGGAGTACCTGGACGGGCGCACGCTCAAGGAGCTGCTCGTCCGCAACGGGCCGACACCGATCCCGATCGCGATCGACTACGCGCGCCAGATCCTCGGCGCGCTCGCGTTCGCGCACCGGAACGGGATCGTCCACCGCGACATCAAGCCGCACAACATCGTCGTCGGCGGCGACGGCCGGCTGAAGGTGACGGACTTCGGCATAGCACGCATTGGCGCATCAGACATGACCGCCGCCGGACTGATCGTTGGAACGCCGCACTACCTGTCGCCGGAGCAGGCGCGCGGGGTTCCGGTCGACCAGCGCTCGGACATCTACTCGCTGGGGATCGTCCTCTACGAGATGCTCAGCGGGGACGTTCCGTTCTCAGGTGACGACCCATTCGACATCGCCCGCAAGCACGTCTCGCAGGCCCCCGAGCCGCCGTCGAAGCTGCGCCCGGAGGTGCCGCACGACCTCGACGCGATCGTGATGCGCGCGCTCGCGAAGGAGCCCGAGGGCCGCTACGCGTCGGCGGAGGAGATGGACGCCGACCTCGCGCGCGTCGCACGCGGCGGCGCCGTCTCGCGCGAGACCGAGGACGTGGTAGCGCAAGTGCTCGGCGACGCGGCGATGAAAGCCACGCGGTCGCCTACCACGCGGGTTGTGCCGCCAACGCCCGCGCCGCCGGTCTACCGCGCGCCGACCCCGTACTACGAGTACGAAGAGGCGCCGGGCCGGAGGGCCGTCTGGCCGTGGCTGCTCGCGCTGGCGCTGATCCAGGCCGGCGCCGCGGGAGGCTGGTACTTCTACTCGTCACTCCAACACGTGCTCCAGGGGAAACAACGCAGCAATTCGGGGCCGACAACAACCGCATGGCGTGAAACGACGGGTGGCATAGCCCACACGTGGAGCAACTACCAGGCGGCGGGTGGGCAGGCTGGCCCCGACCTACCTGCCGGCCGGACCGTAGACATCGCATGTCGCGTGCGCGGCTTCCGAGTCGGGGACGGCAACGTTTGGTGGTACCGAATCAGGTCAGCCCCGTGGAGTGGCCGTTTCTACGCGTCAGCAGATGCCTTCTACAACAACGGCAACACGACAGGACGACTACGAAACACACGGCTGGTCGACACGCGAGTCGGTCTCTGCTGAATCAGCCGGCGGCCCGAGGAGGATTGAAGCCCCGCTAGTGCTGGCACCGGCTGCAGCCGGTCGGCTAGGAAGCGGACAAGACGATGGTCAAGGCCTCCATCGGAATGTGCTCGACCGTCACGGAGTTCTCGACTAGTTCTTTGGCCGTTGGCGCTCCCCCTTGCGCGTGAGCCATCAGCATGACTCGACCCGTGTGACCCGCGGCTTTCAGCGACTCGCGATACGCGTCTAGGTCAAGGGCCACGCGAAACCAGACCTCGTCTCCTGCGCCTGACCGAACGAAGGCGTGGAGAACCAAAGACGACGGATTAGCGTGGCGTCGTCAGTGCCGGACTGCTGTCAGAGGTGGCTAGCTCACCGACGCTTCGGCCGCAACCATCCTCGATACGACCTGCGTTCGACCAGGCAGAGGCCCTCTCGCCGCGCGAACGACAGTGAGCCAGCTGACCCTATGAAGCGGATTGCGGTGCTCACGCCAGACTGATCGCTCGATTCCACCGCGCGCACGACGTCCGAGATCGAACGTGTCGAGAGCCTGTCATCGTCGAGGCGCGGCATCAAGAGCACGAAGACGTCAAATCCGTATTGCGTTGCCACGAGCCACGCTCCGCCCACGCACGGAAGGGCTTCGAGACTTCGACGCAGCGACGCGCCCAGGATGAGAAAGCGGCAGGCGATGACGGTGGTTTGGCGGGGCCAATAGGAGCAGAGGGGCGGCGTCTACCCCTCCGTGACAAGACCGCGGAGCCATAACAGCACTTCATCCCGAATCGCCTGATGCCTATCGCTCGGTGGATGAGCGCGTTCCCAAAGCTGCAGGACATGTGATGCGACGTCTCGCGGAACCTCGACATGCGAACCGGCACGTGAAATGGCGTGCAGCCCCGTCCAAATCGCCGCAGCGCGGTGGTTGAGCCGCTGATCGTTACCCGGGTTGTTGTGCCAGGTTCTAAGGGCTTCCGCCAGGGCATCAGCGGCTGGCAGTTCGGTCGGCGCGCGATATCCGGCAAGGGTGACACTCGCAGCACCGATCAAGCCGATCGCCCGGATTAGACGGTTGCCGCTCAGCGACTGAAGGAGCTCGCTCTCGCGGTTCACCCGCTCGGCGAAGCCGGGACGGACGATCAGATCAACGATTCTCCCGGGAAGGAAGAGTCCGGCCGAGTAGAGGGTGGCGGCGAGTCCGAGAGTCCGGTTTCTTGGGTAGGCCTCTTCTATCCATGCTGGCGTGCAAACCGTCGAGAGGAGCCGCTCGACGCGGCTGCCGCCGTCCTGGTGTCTGTAAGCGGTGATGCATGCCCAGGCCAGAATCGATATCGGCTCCCGCCTAGTTCTCGTTTCGAGCCACGCCCTGTCGTTCGCGGGAGCTAGAACGTGGTAGGCCGAAACCTGACCCAGGTCCTTGCGCCCGGCCTCGCGCAACGCTCGGGCGAGCACGTACCAATCCCACGGAGTTGGCGGACTCTGACTGACCGATCGTTCCCACGTCTCGAGCGATATCGCACTAACGAGTTCGTCGATGATCGAATGGAAGCGATCACTGGTTCGTCGGCGGATGAGTTGGCGGAGATCCCGGATGGGACTCCCAGCGAGCCGACGTCCGATCTCGACTCGTGCTCCAGCGTCTTCGTGCAGGCGGCGAACCGTCCAGGCGCAGCCGAGGCCGAGGAGCTGGTTGAGCAGCTGAGCGTCGAGATTCGCGCGTGCAGGCGCAGCAACGAGCATCTGCGTGATCAAGGCCGTCACGTCCTCGTGAAGTGGCCGGTTGCGACCCATCGGCGCCTCGCGAACAAGGGCAGCGATCATTGCCGCGGCCACATCTTCGGCATGAATCGCCCTGAGAGCGGTCACGACGGGCGCGACGTGCTCGAGTCCGCCGAGCTGGCGCGCCACTTCCGTAGCGTTCACGGGATCGTTGAGCCAATTGAGTACAAGCGGGCGCAGACGAGTCTGATCGTCATGTACGAGGAATCTCTCCAGTGTCGTCGTCGAGCGATTGCGAACACTGGCGGTGATTACGGCACCGACTGCATCGGGCTCCGTCATGAGCCCGAGGACGAACCTCGCAACGGCGGGGAAAGTATCCGCGATGTCTTCGACCACGTTCTGCAAGTCGAGAATGTCCGAGCGCAGCACGCCTGCTGCCAGCAGCTCGTGATTTGCGAGGACGGCGGACTGGATCGCTGGCACACTGAGATGCCCCGAACTGAGCAGCTGGTTGAGAGCATCACGTAGGAGGCTGAGATTGGGGGGAAGCGGGGATCGAGCCGCCGCCAACTCGTCGGACGCGGGAAGTACGACCTTGATCAACTCATCGCGCACGTAGCGACGACGTCCGTCAGATGCCAGATCAGTCGCATCGCGAGTGTCGAGCTTGCGGATGACGGGCCACAGGAGCTCTGGCCGCGCCTTGCAGAGCCGGGCCAGTCGGTGAAGATGGAGGTCGTCAATCGACTCCGGAGCACCAGCATGAAGTAGAGCCTTCGCATAGTTCGAGTGAACCGTCTTCGACAGCTTGCGTGCGCCATGAGGAACGCCCCCACGAACGGCGCCCTTCTCCTTGGCCTTCTGCAACAAGCGCGGCTTGATCAGATCCTCGTCAGGCCCGAGCTCGAGAACGCCTAGGGCAGCGACGTCGAGAAGTGCGTCGCGTTCATCCTCCGAGAGTTCGTCCTCCTCGAAGTAGCGCGTGCGAACAAACGCAGTGGCATCCTCAGCAGTGATTTCAAGGTCGTGACGCGTCTCGTCATGCAAGCGGTGGTTTAGAGCAAGAGTCAACGTCACTAGGTCGCCTTGCAGGTCTCGCCACGACTCCAATGCCGCCTCGTCGACGTCGGGTAGGTCTCCAGAGGGCTGGACGCGCTTAGCCAATCGACGAAAGATCCCCCGAAGGCCATCGTCATCGATCGTGAGCGAAACTGGTTGATCGTCGTCGCCTAGGGCGGTATTCAGATCGAGGCCGTCTGGAACGGTGTCGTCCTCGCGCTTGCCGAGAAGAAGCAATGCTGCTCCGCCGTCACGCCTCCTCCACATGTCGGCTAGCGTCCGAACAAGCGTCGGGTCTGCATGGATGTTGTCTGCGATGAAGAGAACCCCGTTAGCCAGACGCCGCTGGAACGAGTCATAAGCGCGAATCTTCATCGCGTCGTTTTGGGCGTCGTTCGCGCAGTCGATGTAATAGACGTCCGTCCCGCTATCCCGCTGCCAGGCCAGGCCTATTTGCGTCGCAAGAACGGTCTTGCCACTCGCCGCCTGCGAGCGGACGATCGCGATGCGGCGTGTGCGTAGCCGCTCTTGAACAACCGCCGCGGTCGGACTGACGTAAACGAGCTCCTCTGCAAATTCCCGTGGAGACGGCAGAATGTCCGTGTCGCTCCCGGCCCCGAAGATCAGAGCATCCTCAAGACGCCGAAACGGAAACGGATCGTCGTCGACACCCAACTGAGCCCAGATCGTCCGGAACAGCCGATCCTCGAGCTCGCTGACTAAGGCTGGATGATCGAAGAACCTTGCCTCGATGCCGAGGGCCGAAAATGCGTCCTGATAGCGGCCGTGGTCTGCCCGAGGGAGCCGGGCTCTGCCAGCAACGAATACAAAAGCTCTTAGCTGCCCTGCGCTATAGGACGTCGCCTTCTTCAAGTCCTCGTCGAGATGCGCTCGCAGTTGAGGCGCCGTGCGACTCTGAGTGGCCTCGACGGCGAAGATCTCACCTGCGTCGTTGCGGTAGAAGCCGTCTGGCCATCCGGTCCGCGTTTCCGGGCCTTGCCGCGAGACGGTCACGCTCGGGAACCACTCGGGGAACTTCAGGCGAACGAGCTGCGCGGCCACCGCCTCGAGCCCGGCTGGCGAGAGATCCATGAGGCGACGCCCGAGTTCCGCCGCCAGAGCATCTTGACGAGCGCGTGGAGGAAGGAGTTCATCAGCCACAGACCCTCATGCTTACTAGGTCGACATTCCTAATGTCAACTCTGGCATCTCAGTCCTTCGTCCTCATCGCTCCGAAGCCGCCGAGGAACTTGACAGAAGATCTGCCGACGAAGACGATCGCCAAGTGCCCTCGACCGATACGACGAACTGGATCGCGACGCGTTCAGGCGTCTTCGTCATCGAACTCATCTACCTGATCGCTCTCTGGACCCTGGCTCTTCTCTATTTCGTTCACGTGATCCATCCGCGGCACAGCATCGGCAACATGCCAGTCGCGGTGATCTGGTACGGAGCGCTAGGCGGAGTGCTCATTTCGCTCGTCGGCGTCTTCGAGCACCCTTTCGATTGGAATGCCGGATACGTGCAATGGCATTGGGCTCGGCCAGTCGTCGGTGCCAGCCTTGCCGTCGTGAGCGTCCTGATCTTGCAGGCCGGGATCATCAGCGTGGGAGCCGATCCGCACAAGCCTGGTTCGTCCTCGGCCCTTTACTTCGTCGTCGGCTTCGTCGTCGGCTATCGCGAGGAGACATTCCGCGAGCTGATCAAGCGCTTTGCCGATGTCCTGCTTCGGCCTGGCACTTCCGGCGATGTGGGTCGACCCGCGATCGCCTCCGTCACGCCATCGTCCGGGCCTGCTGCCGGCGGCACATCAGTAACGATCGACGGAAGCGGCTTCGTACGGGTTCGGCAGGTGATGTTCGGCGACGCCGCGGCGATCGGTGTGTCAGTCGATTCCCACACCAGGATACGCGCGACGACGCCACCCTCCGTCACTGGCGTTACCAGCGTGACTATCAAGACCAAGAGTGGCTCCGCGAGCGCTGACTACACCTACATCTAGCACCAAGCGGCCCGAACGCGCGCCCCACGGCCTGCGACGGCCGACGTCAGATCAAGTCTCGCGTCGAACTGGACGCCCCGAGCGCCGATGACGTGGGGTCGGTGTAGCGGGCCAGGCTCTTGCGCTGTCTGAACGTCGCTTTACAGTAGACAACATGCTTGATCTGCGTGCCCTGCGGCTGGAAACGCTCATCATCCATCGCGTCCCGAAGAAGGCGGAGCAAGGGCAGCCACCGACTGCGCCGACGCTGAGCGACCAGCCGACGCCAGACCGCGCGGACGTTCGAGCCTTCTTCCAGCGGCGTATCCGCGCTGCCGTCGAGGAGCGAGGCCTCGAAATCGAGGTCGACCCCGGGAAGGACCGAGCCGGCTCCGACGCCATCACGGCGATAATCGACGATGCCTCAACGCTCACGCCGCAGTCGCGCATCCTCGCCGAGCGCCTCTTCAACGTCCAGGACATGCGCAATCCGACAGGGTTGCTCGTCGTCGGCCGCGGGACAGTCGGACGGCGCGTCGCCGTGACTCTGTTGAAGATCGAACACGACAGCGGCATCCGCGCGGAGGAGACCCACATCAACGGCCAGCTGACTTTCGAGGTCGTTGTGCACGATGATCTGCTACTTACCCCGAATACTCAGCTGTTCAAGGGAGCGGTCTTCGCTCGATCCGATGACGAACTCGAAGCTCTTGCCGCAGATCTGCAAGTCCGCGGTGGGGTCGCCGACTTCTTCTTGAGCGAGTTCCTCGGGTTCCGTATGCACGAGACGTCGGCCGTGCTCACAGAGCGGTTCTTGACGGTGAGCGAGGCATGGATCGCCGGCATTCCCGACGCAGAGAAGCAAGCACGTTATGAAGTGGCTGTTCTGGCCCAGCTGCAAAGCGCAGCGCGCAGCGTCAACGTTCCACAATTCGCTGACATGAACATCGACGAGGATGACCACCAGTCCTTCAGGGACGCAATCCGTGGCGGAGGCCTTCGCTGGACAACGCTGGCCAAGGACACGACCGCAATCCAGGGACGCATCAAGCGTGTCGCCTACAACTTCGCCTCCGGCATCAAGATCGTTGGCCGTCCGGAGGCCGTCGAGGAACACATCCAGGTTGAAAACCTCGAGGATCGTCGCGCGCGCGTGACCGTCGAGGACGAACTCAAGCAAATCAAGGGCGGCGGGTGAGTAACTGAGCTACTCCGACCTCGTTGCCGCGTATACGGCTGAGCGGCCGATATACGAACGCCTTGTCGCCATCGCTCTTCCGAAACTCCAGGCAGAACTACAGGCTTCGGGGCTGGCGGTGACGGTGAAAGGCAGAACCAAGGATCCGGAGAGCTTCGCGACCAAGGCGATTCTCAAAGGCTACGACCGACCGCCCGAGGAGATCGGCGACAAAGCGGGTATCCGCGCGACGGCGGTCTACGAACGTGATCTGAAGACGATCGAAGACATCGTCCGGCGGCTGTTCCACGTCATCCGCACAGAGTCGAAACTCGACGCACTCGCGTACAACGAGTTTGGCTACCTGGGTATCCACTGCGACTGCACACTTCTTGACCATGACGCGAACGGCGAAGATGCCGACCTGCGCGGCAAACGGCTCGAGATCCAGATACGGACAATCGTCGAGTCGGCGTGGGCTGAGGTCTCACACGAGCAGCTCTACAAACCGGCCGCTGACGTTCCCGACGATCTCAAGCGACAGATCCACCGCCTCGTCGCGCTCGTCGAGCTCTTCGACTCAGAGGTCGAGCGGTTCCGAATCGCAGCGGCGGCGACACCTGGCTACCGCGAGGCTGAAGCTCTAGCGCCACTTGCACGGATGATGCTCGAGCGGTTCGGTATCTCGCGCAGTCCCGACCGCCGGCTGTCATTGATCATGGCCGCAGCCCTCGTGCCACTCTATGGCAACCTCGAGCCGGCTCAGCTTTTCGACCTCATCGGCCCATGGATAGACGCTCATCACGACGCGCTCGCCGTGCAGTTCGAGGAGGCACAGGCTTTGCCGACCAATCCACTGTTCCTCCAGCCCGAGGTCTTCCTGATCCTCGAACGCCTCGACCACGACCAAGCGCGTCTACGGAACCGCTGGCCGGAGCAACTACCCTCCGTTTGGCTTGACGAGGTCGCTGACGCCTGGGGCCAAGGCGATTAGCGAAAGAACCTACGACGGCACGAGAGCCGACTATCGTGGACAGATGAGCCGCGGATCAGTCAACGAGGCGCTGCGCCGGCGCGCCCCATCTGGGCTCTTCCGCGGTCCGGCAGATCTTCTCGTCTGCCTGCGGACGGTGAGCATTTCGCTACATCCTGAACCAACGGAGCTCCGTCACGACGAAGAGCTCTTCGAGATCTTGCTGAGTCTCTACGGAACGACACCAACAGAGATCTGGCGGCGACTGCGACGATTTCTGGAAACTCGGCGCGAAGGCCTCGAGATTCTTTACGCAGAGCATCGGTCTCTGCCGGAAGCCGAGTTGCTCGACCTCGTAGAAGCACCGATGATCCTCGAACTGCTCGAGCGAGATTCGGCTCGACTCTCGGCGGCATGGCCTGGATCTCCCGCACCCTTGCTGCGACTCGCGAATGCAGCCGGCACGCCAATCGCGCACTTGTTCTAGCGTCTGACCTGCGCCTTAACTCTTGCCGCGCCGCTCGTGCCGCTCGGCTAGGGCCACGAGCTCAGGCACAAGCGCCCGGGCGAGCTTGAGCAGGTTCGCGTAGGCGATGTTCCTCTCCCCTCGCTTGACCGAACCAACGTTGTTGCGGTGCAAGCCGGCACGGGCGGCCAGCGCCTCCTGCGAGAGCGGCTCGTCCTGTTGCTCACGGAGCTCACGGATCGCTCGGCCGGGTGCGAGGTGATCGGCGGACAGCTGGCGAATCACCGCCCGCGACTGTCACCGCTTGCACACGATGCGTCTACACACGATAAGTGTTTGCCCGGAGCACCCTCTGGCAGCACACTCCGGCAGTCAGGGCGCAACTGGAGCTGCGCTGCCGTCGCGAGTTCGATTCGTCCCGAGCCCGGTCGCGGCTCGTCGCCTCCTTCAGCTTTGAGGGGCGAAAGCCGATGTATCCCCTGTGGGCATCGTCACGCGCTACTACGGCGGCGCAGGACGTTCAGGGGAACGCCGCTACAAGGAGCTCGTAAGAGACTGGAAGCGGCGCACACTCGGAAGGCGGACGACCTTCTACGTGTGGGCCGTCCTCGTCCTCCTGGCGACAGGGCTGCCGCTCTGGACGCCAGCTGGCTGGCGTTATGTCGAGGGGGCGTTGGTTGGAGGACTTGCCGTTGGGTTCTTCCTGCTGCCGGATGCGCTGATGCCGGACTACATCGCGCGCTGGCAGCGAGGCGTGTGGGGTGAGCAAAGCACGGCACAAGAGTTGAGGAGGCTCTCGAAGCGTGATTGGCTCGTGCGACACGACCTCGCGACCGGAAGGGGCCGGAGCAATCGCGACCATGTCGCAGCCGGGCCTGCCGTCTACCTCCTCGACTCGAAGATGTTGAAGGACGAGGTCTGGGTGAACGACCAGGGACTCCACGTGCGTCGTATCGGCCCGGTCGACGACGAGTACGTCGACCGGCATCTCACGCAGCGCATGTCTGCGGCTGCACGTGCGGTCAAGCGGGAGCTCGACGCCGCCGTCGGGTTTCCGGTGGCTGTCTATTCAGTCGTCGTCATCTGGGGCCATTTCGCGCAGGGTGCGTATTGGGACACCAGCAGCTCTCGGCCTGACGGCGAGGGCGCCGTCGCCTACGTCGATGGCGAGCGGATCGCGGACTGGCTGGCCCACCGTCCCATGGACTTGGTCGATCCAACGAAGCGAGCCGCCGTCAAAGCCTGGCTAAAATCGCTGCCGCGCGCGTAGCTGACGTCTAGGAGTCTCGCCGGCGTACTCGCACCCGCGTGTCCGGGCCAAGCCGCAGCGATGCGGGCGGCCCAATGGCCGCCTTCAACACGAGCTCGATCAGACCGTCGAGACCTGGCTTGGCTGATCGCTGCTGTACGAATCCTGAATAGTCATGGGTGCCGGCGTACGTGCCTCCAATCGCGTGCACCTCGGCGTACTCGAGAAAGTCACCGACCTGCACGTCGTTGGCCCTGATCTCGACAAAGTTGCTGTAGCCGTCAGGAAGGTGCACTGCGAGCAGAGTCTGGACGAGCCGCCTTCTGAGCGCCAGCCCAGCCATCAGTCCTGCGCAGATCAAGACGAGGCTTCGGCGCCCGAGTCTGCTCATCACTCCAGCGTGACGCACGCACGACATCGCCATCGCTTCTTCGAGACCCCGAAGTTGACGAGCGCAGCGGCACCGAGGTATCTCCGACCCGGCCCGCGAAGGACCCGATGGACCGCGGATACCGGCGCAAGCCGCCCGCGACAATCCGAAGGACAATCCGTCGCGGGCCGTTCCTTTTCAGAGACGACGCCGCGCCAGCGCACGCCTGGAGGCAAGCCGGCGAGCGCCAGCGCTCTCGTGCACGCAAGACTCGGGCGCCAGCGCTCGCCGGTCGCACGAGAGCCTACGGTGCTAACTCGACGTACAAGAGATCGACGAGTCACGCGGGTACGCCGGCACTAATACGCACCGACGTGATCGAGGTTCGTTGCGACACGAGGGCACCGCAGTCACCAGGGACCGCGACGACACGAAATTGGAGATGGCGTCCGACAACTTCGGCTACATGAGCATCTGTGACATCGGACGATCGTGTTTGGCTGCGCGCACTCAGGGAGAAGGTCGAGGCGCTAGAGCGCGGCGACTGGCTCGCACTGGCTCTCGTCGAGTGCCGCGAAATGACAGGGTTCGAGCCGGTCGACGCAGTGCTCGAGCTCCTAAGCGACGGAGACGCATGCGTGACGCTCGTCATGGAAAACGGCGTACGTTTGCGCTGGCAAGGTCCACAGACACGCCACTCTGTCGCACTCATCGCCAGTTGCCTGGCCTGCTGGGCGGACGTGGCTTGCCCAATCAAGTTCTCGCGATCAGCACTCGAGGGCGCGCTCGAACGCAGAGCGTCTACGTTCTGCGACAGGTGCCTCTTGTCAGAGACGCCTTCGAGAACGCCGACCGCTCTCGCCTAAACCGTGATGTCGAGCCGAGGCTCCAGTACCGAGACTGCGTGCCCCGCATCTTTGAGCTTGACCGGTGCTCCGAACGGGTTTCCGTCTCTGTCGTACGGCGTGAACAAGAGAGCGTCTTCAGCAGCGTTGTAGGAGAACCGGAAGGAGCCCTTCTGAAAGCGCACGACGTCCCCGTCGAACCACTGGCTGTCTGGCTGGACGAGTAGTACCCGCTCAAAGCACCTAGCCGCGCGGCCCACCAGTTCCTGTTGGCTCGGATCGGTTCCGGCAGACGGCAGGCCGGCATTGCGCCGTAGCTCAGCGAGCCAAGCCCGATCGTCTGAGTTCATCTGCACAGTCTGCCGTGGCGAACAAGACCGCGCCAGATGCAAACGAAACCATGAACACCATGGCGCTCGTCCCGCAGCTCACTTCCGTCCTACCGTCGCTAGTCGAAAACAGTGACGGTCTCGTCGATCGTCACTGACTCCACGGGAGGGAGTCACCGATGTCGACGTCTCACGACAACCGCGTTGGCGGGCGGCGCCGCTGCGGCTTCGGCCCCGCGGAGACGGCACGGACGGAGTTGGCGTTCCGCGCCTGGCTTCGGCCGATCCTGCCGATGCTGCCGGAGGCCCAGGCGTGGCTATTGAACATGCAGTTCGGCGTCACCGGCAGCTGCCACCCGCCCGCGAAGCTCGCCTGGGCGCTCGACGTCAGTCGAACGGCGTACGTCGACCTGATCGCGCGGCTCGTGGAGAGAGCGGAGATGGTCGCGGTCGAGCACATGCTGCCGGCGCTGCCACCCGACCTCGATCGATTCTTCGGCGGCGATGAACCAAGCGCAGCGTGATCGGCGCCTGACCTGACTGTGTCCGGATCGACTCCTCTCGCCGAGCACCTCGGGCAACTCGAGCCCTTCGCGCCAATCCCGAGCCCACGCGCCGATCGTGCAAGGACTGCCTCCCCGGCCGGACGCTCAGCGGGCCCGCGGCCCTGTCCGCCGATTGTCGTGCTGTGGCGGAAGCTGCCAGGCAGCGAGCGCGACGTCGAGCAGGCAGCACGTGAGGTCGCCGCGACCGTGCTCGGTCACATTCAACGCGCCGCCGACGCGCCCGAAGCCTTCGTGCCTGCGGCCGCGCGTACTGCCGGCTGGCAGCCGGCACAGGCGCGTGAGCCGATCAGCTACCAGGAGGCCTCAAGACAGATCGCCGGGCTGCAGTGGGTAGGCGGCACCGCGCCGTTCCGGCTCGTCGACGCAGACGGCAAGCCGATCGAAGTCGAAAACAACGTGCCGCGACGGTCCCTGCGCGATAACCGGCGGGTGCCGCTCGAGCCGCAGCCGCGCCGTCCGCGCCGTCCCGCGCGGGTTCTCGTGCGCCCCGGCGAGGGCGGGCTGAAGCGGTACGCGGGCTCCGAGATCGATCCTGCGGAAGGGTTGAACAACGCCCTCGACACCTACTTCGGTTCCGAGTACGAGTCGATCACCTGGTGGCGCTCGACGCACGGGGCCACGCTCGGACTGCTCACCCTCGACCCGGAGGGCGACACCGCGATCTGCTGCCGTCTCTCCGTGGAGGACCGGGGCGAGTACTTCTCCGGGCAGGTCCACCCTACCGGTGCGCTCTGCCGGAATGCCGGCTTGCGGGTGCGTCACGTCCTGTTCGCGGTGCACATGTCAGGGACGCGCGAGGTGCGACACGAACGCGCCTCGTCGCCGCCTCAATGGGTGGCCGAGCGCACCGACATGCTCGAGGTCGACGAGTGGATCAGGGACGGTTGGCTGCGCCACATCGTCGTGCGCGACGGCGACCGGATCGCGCGCGACCTTGTGCCGGGGTTCATGCTGCTCGACCGCTGGCGCGACAACGACATCGGACTCTGGATCGCCAGCCTCGGCCGGCAGATCGACTACGTCGCCGACCGGCAGACGCTGCAGATGATGATGGTCGTCTCCGAGGGCGAGCGCATCAACGTGCGACGGCGTCTCGGGATGTCCGCGCTGACGAAAGGCCCGCTCGCGGGGAACGGCCATCTCGGCCCGACCCGTTTCGGCTTGATTCGGGACAAGCACACGAAGCGCCTCCATGCCGACCCTGAGCAGTGGCCGTTCATCCTGCGCGCGTTCGAGCTCGCGGACTCCGGACTCGCCGGCGACGGGAACGGCCTCAGCATCAGGAAGCTGGGGGAGGCGCTCGCCGAGGAAGGCTGCCCGTTCTCGTTCGACCGGCTCCGCAAGATCCTCCAGGATCCGATCTACGCGACCGGCGAGTACACGACGTATGTCCACGGAGTGCCGATCGCCCAGCGGCCGGCCGAGCTGGACAACCCTGTCCCGCTCGACCGCTTCCAACGCGTCCAAGGGCTATTGAAGACACGCAAAGGCAAGAACTCGTCGACGCCGCTCGGGGAGTACTTGCTGAACACCGTCGAGGCGGTGCATTTGCAATGCGAGGACGTGCGCAATCACCGCAACCAGCCGGCGCTGATCAAAGGCTGGCTGCGCCCGAAACGCTCGCAGGAGCGCCTTTACCGCCACTCGATCTTCACGCCCGAATGCTGCAAAGGCACGGGCCGCGGCGCCCAAGGCGCATTCACCTGGCGGCGCGATGAGCTCGACCGGGCGATCGTTCGCAAGGTCAGAGAGCTCGCTCAGCACCCCGAGGTGCTGAAGCAGCTCGCCTGCGCTCAGCGGCACGAGATCGCGGCATCGAACGCACGCCTCAGCGACCGGCAACGCCGGGAGCTCGAACAGGAGCTCGAAGGCCTCGAAGAACGGATCGAGTCGGAGACGGACGCATACGTCCAGCGCACGATCAACACCCCGAAGCTGAACGGCGACGCCTACCGGGTCTTCATCGGCGCCCTGACGAAACGCAAGCAGCAGCTCGAGACACGGTTGCGTCGTGACGACGAGCTCCGCGCCCGGACAGCAGACCCCGACGTCCAGTCCGTCCACGAGGACCGGCTCCAGACATTCCTCGAGCTGATGACGCTCGACGTACCCGAAGACCCGCTGCACCGACAGGTGCGGGCCCGACTCTTCCAGCAGATCGTCTCGCGTGTCCTGATCGACGACGACGGCACCGGCCCGATCACGATCACGCTCGAAGGCCACCTCGTCTCCGAGGCATCACCGTCATTCGGGGACGACAATCCGGTGCTGCACGCAGCCGACCTCCTCGACGCCTGGCGCTCGCACAGCAGCGGCAAGCGGCCGGCCGCCGAAGCCGAGCTCGCTCGCATCGAACCAAAGCGGAGCATTCAGGAGGAAGAGGAGGCCGGAGGCGGTCAGGTCAATACTGACTTGTCTGCTCTACCGGACAAGTCAGTATTGATCTACGCGAGGTACGCGTCTTTGCAGCGGCTTCCCGCGACGAGGAAGCTCGAGCAGCTCCGCCGTCAGCGCCTGGATGCCACGGGCTGGTCGTTTCGGCAGACCGCTACCAGGCGACGTCTACGGAGGTCGGTCAGCCCTGCCTGGCGGTACAGGTTCGAGATCGCTCAGACTTTCCGCCTTGCCGGGCGTGGTGACGCCTCCCGGGGCCCGCGCGCACCAGCCAGCTTCCATGACGGCTTCGGCTCATTCGCTGATGTCACCCCCTGCCCCAGCCGACCTTTGGAGTGAAGCCGACCGCGAGAGGTCCGCGCACGCCCCGTGCAGCAGTTGTTAACCCTTGGCATGTCGTAGTTGACAATTGATCGAGGGACACTTACCCTCCTCCAACCTGAATGCGCGGGACGGCTCTAGATGAGCCGTTAGGGGGTAGGAATGAAGGGCTGTATCCAGGAAATGCAGCCTGCGGCCGCATCGAGACCCGATCGCGTGCCTCGCGTACCGAGGCGCCGGGCGTGACGTCGAGCTTGGTCAGTCTCGTGTCGTGGATCGGAGCTCTCACACTGATCTGCGCGGGCGTTGCGAAGGCAGTTAGTCCGGCCACTGCTGCCTCATTCTTCGCAAGGACGGGCGTCCCGCTGCCACGGCTGACGGTTCGGATCGCGGTGGTCGTCGAGTGCACCGTGGGCGTTGGCTTGCTCGTTACGGCGTCGCGATGGGCACTCGGGACCCAGGCCACGCTTTACGCAGCGTTCACCTGCGTGCTCCTGCTCTATCGCATACGGACGGGAGAGCGGACCATCTCGTGCGGCTGTTTTGGGGGCCCTGCTCCGCTCCCGGTGAAACCTCACATCGCCGCAGTCTCGATCGCATTCATTGCCAGTCTCGGGGCGATCGGGTTGGATCCGCGGACTCCAGGACAAGTCATGGAGAAGCTCGGCCCTGGCCAGGCAGTCCTCACCGCTCTGTCGCTACTCGTCACGCTGGTGCTGCTGGCCGGCGCGCTCTCGATTGCCGGAACACGCGCCTCGACCAGGTCGCAACAGCCCTCGGGACCGCGCCTGCCGGCTGTCAATTAGTACGGGAAGGGGGAGAAGGTGACCTCGATCATCGATGCATCACGTCGGGCCTCGGAGTCGGTCGGCGGACTACTGGAGGGACGGACGGATCGCCGCCGGTTCCTCGGGCGGATCGCACTCTTCGGGGCAACGCTGGCCGCTGGGCCGATCAATTTCCTCGTGCGCCCGCAGTCTGCCTGGGCGATCAGCGATTGCCCGCAGCCCGACGGCTGCACAAGCGGCTCATGCACCGACGGCTTCAGTGCCTTCTGTTGCAGCGGCACAGGCGTCAACGATTGTCCATCCGTGGAGTTCCCCCGCTTTCGTGGACACCTGAGCGCTTGGCCCGTCTGGGCTGGGCA
>CAZBYA010000015.1:0-37352 GCA_964496175.1 uncultured Gaiellales bacterium
AGGAGACGCCGGGCCTCGGCGCGCGCCAGCTGCTCGTGATCGTGGGCCCGCAGACGGTCGCGGCGAGCTGACCCGAGCCGCCCCGGCCCGGTTGACGTTGCCGCGGGCAGCGCGTACAAGTGTCGTATGGGGCTGAGGGGTAGGGCCCTTCCGCTCGCGGCGCTCGTGGCGGCCGCGTCCGTCGTGGCGTCGGTCTGCGGTGGAGGGGCAGCCGCGCGTGTGAACGGCGACACGACGCCGCCATCGCTGTCGATCCAGAACGTCACGACGCCCGCGACCACCGACTGTGGCTCGACCTTCTGCGCCACCGTCTCCTACACGTACTCGGTGTCGGATCCGGACAACACCCCCGACCAGATCACCGTGTCCTGCAATCGGCCGTCGGGTTCCGTGGACGTCGCCGGCCAGCAGATGGTCACCTGCCAGGCGACCGATCCGGCGGGCAACTTCTCGCCCCAGGTGATGTTCACCGTCAACGTGACGGTGCCGCCGCCCACCTTCCAGAACGTCCCTGCTCCGACCGCCGTGACCGCCTCCAGCTCGCAAGGGGCGGTGGTCACCTTCGTCCCGCCGACCGCAGTCGACGTGGGCGGGCAGTCCGTGCCGGTCAACTGCGATCACCTGAGCGGACTGACGTACCCGATCGGCAACACGACGGTCGTCTGTACCGCACAGATCAAGCGAACGGATTCGGTCGGCAACGCGATCACGGGGCTTCCGTCCGCGACGACCCAGTTCACGGTCACCGTCAGCCCGCCCGCCTCGGGCAGCGGTGGCGGCGGCGGCGCTGCCAGCTCCGGGGGCGGCGGCACGAGCTCCGGCGGCGGCGGCGCCAGCTCCGGGGGCGGTGGCGGCGGCACGAGCTCCGGCGGCGGCGGCACCAGCTCCGGCGGCGGAGGCGGCTCGACGACCGGAGGCGGCAGCAGCCCCGGCAGCGGCACGACGAAGGACACGACGGCGCCCACGCTCGCTCCTCATTCGAACCTCACGGTCGCGGCGACCAGCAGGAGGGGCGCCACGGTGAGCTACGCCGTCTCGGTCTCCGACCCCGACAACACCTCCGGCGAGCTGACGGTCGTCTGCGCACCGCGCTCCGGCTCGACCTTCGGCCTCGGGCCCGACGCCACGACCAAGTCGACGACGGTCACCTGCACCGCCTCGGACTCGGGCGGGAACCAGGCGGCGCCGCTCTCGTTCGAGGTCACCGTGCTCGGCGTCCACAGCCAGTTCGTCGCCCTCAGACGAAGCGTGCAGAGCTCAGGGACCGTGTCGCGATCCATCCGGACGCAGCTGGTCTCGCAACTCATCCTGGCCGAGCGGTATTTCGCAGCAGGAGCGAGCCGCTCCGAGCGAGAGCAACTCAACGCGTTCGTCCGGCGAGCGCTCGGCCTGCCGGCAAGCGCGGGCGATGCGCCCGCCCGCTGGATCGAGGCCGCCCGAAGAATCGCCACCGTCTCGGGCTAAGGAGGCGGGCGTCCCTTGGCGTCAGCCCTCGAGGGGCGTGCGGAGCGCGGCCAGCTTGGCCTTCAGCTCGACCGGCATGGGCTCGAGCGTGGCGACGCGCACGTAGTGGCGCAGCCGCTCCTCGAACCGGTAGCGCTTCGCGCACCAGTGGCAATCCTCGAGATGGCGCTCCGCCTCCGCCACCTCCGAGTCGGAGAGGGCGCCGTCGAGGAACGGCTGCATCATCTCCTCGCACTTCTCGCACCAGTCGATCACGCCGGAACCGTCCTGTCCGCGAGGTTCTTCTTCAGGATACGCCTGCCGCGGTGCAGCCGGGACATGATCGTCCCGATCGGGACGTCGAGGATCTGGGCGGCGTCGGCGTAGGAGAACTCGCCGATGTCGACGAGCACGATCGCGTCGCGGAAGTCGTGCGGCACGTCGGCGAGCGCCTCGACGATCGAGTCCTGCGACAGCCGCTCGAGCACGCGCTCCTCGTCGGGGTTCTCGTCCGGAACCTGCGCCTCGAGCTTGTTGTAGAGGAAGTAGTCCGCCGCCTCGTTGTCGATCGATGTCGTCTGCGGGGCCCGCTGCTGGCGCCGCCCCCGGTCGATGTTCAGGTTCGTGAGGATGCGCAGCAGCCAGGCACGCAGGTTCGTGCCCGGCGTGTACTGCCGCCAGGCGCGGAACGCGCGCTCGTACGTCTGCTGCACGAGATCCTCGGCCTCCTCCCGGGAGCCGACCAGGCGGCGGGCGACGCGATAGACCTGGTCGCTCAACTCCAGCGCCTCCTCCTCGAAGCGCACGCGCGAGCGCGCATCCTCGGCGAGCCTGCGGGTTTCGGAGGTCGTCGGCGTGCTCTCGCTCATCCGACGGCCACCCTAGCAACCGCTTCAACGACCACCCCGCGAACCCGATTCCCCCCGGTCCCGCGTTTCACCTCGGAACCCGACAGCGACTCCGGGAGGTTCGGATGGAAGGCCGCGACGTCGTCTCCAGCGACGACCACAAGATCGGCACAGTCGTCGCCGAGCGCGGCGACTGCGTGATCGTCGAGCGGGGCCACGTGTTCAAGAGCCGGCACGCGATCCCGCGCACGTTCCTCCACGACCTCGACGGCGAGCTGCGTGCGACGGTCGCGAAGGAGCTGATCGCCGACTCGCCGCACGTCGACCTCGAGCACTGGGACGGCGAGGAGGTGAACCGCCACTACGGGCTCGTCGACGACACCGTCGTCGACCCGGACCCGGACGGCGTCGTCAACGCCGAGACGGTCGGCCTGCACCACGGGATCGAGCCGGCGCCGGCGGAGCGCCTCGGCACGCTCGGCGGCGAGGGCGACCCGAGCATCGAGGAGCCCGCCGCGTTCGACGACAACGACGCACGGCGCGTCGACGAGCAGCCGCCGCGGCGGCAGTTCTCCTAGACGAAGCCGAGCTCGCGGAAGCCGCCGCGGCTCATCGCCTCGACGAGCGCATCCCTCGTGGTGCGCTCGTCGTCGTAGACGAGCTGCACCTGGCCCATCAGGTTCGCGTTCGCGGACTCGAGCCCTGGGGCGCCCTCGAGCGTCTTCGCGAGGCGCATCACGCACTTCTCGCAGCGGATGCCGCTGACCTGGACCGTCTCGGTGACACTCGCCATGCCGTCACCCTAGCGTCCGGTCGGCGATCGCCGCCGCCGCCTCGAGCGGCGTGCGCGCCTCGAGCTGCCGGTCGGCCTCGCAGCCTGCCGGGTCGATGCGCGCGAGCAGCTCCTCGCCGCCGAGCCTGCGCGCGGCCGGACGCACGAGCTCGATCAGCTCGGCGCCCAGCTCCGCGGCCGTTGCGACGCGCATGCCGTCGGGGTGCAGGAGCTCCGCGCGCGGCCCGAACCGCGCCGCCGCCCACCGGTTCTGCACGTAGTCGGCGCGGCTGCGGTCGGCGAGCGGCGCAGACGAGACAGGCAGGGCGCCGTCGAGCGCCGCCGCGCACAGCGCCTGCACGAGCGCCGCGAACGCCGTCGACAGCCGCACGTCCGTCGGCTGGTCGGCGATGCGCACCTCGAGCGTGCCGAGACCGGGGTGCGGGCGGACGTCCCACCAGATGCGCGTGTACTCCTCCGTCACGCCGAGGCGGACGAGCCGCTCGACCCACGCCTCCCATTCGGCGTAGGACGCGAAGCCGGGCGGCGCGCCCGCGCGCGGCAGCTCCGCGAGCACGGGCGCGCGGTTCGAGGCCATCCCGGTCAGCTCGCCCGCGAACCACGGCGAGTTCGCGGACAGCGCGAGCACGACCGGCAGCCACGGCAGCACCGCGTCGAGGCAGCGCCAGCACGCGTCGGCGGACGGCATGCCGACGTGCACGTGCAGCCCCTGCACGCCCTGGCGGCGCACCGAGACGCCGCCGTACCCGACGAACGTGACGTAGCGCTCCTCCTTGACGATCGGCTGCGCCTCCGGGCGCGCGAACGGGTGCGTCGCCGCCGCGGCGATCGCGAGCCCGTTCGCCTTCGCCGCGTCCGCCGCCGCGCGACGCAGCGCCGGCAGCGCGGCGTCCACCTCCGCCGGCGTCTCGCAGACGCGCGTGTTCGTCTCGAAGACGGACGCGAACAGCTCCGTCTTCACCTGCCCCGGCAGCTCGCGGCCCTCGACGCCGCGGACGATCCGGTCGACGGCGGGCAGCTGGTCCCACGTCGCCGGGTCGAGGATCATCAGCTCCTCCTCGACGCCGAGCGAGAACGGGGCGCTCTCGCCGAAGCGCTGCGCGATCGTCACTGCGCGCGGACGCCGTGGACGGGCCGGCCGGCGGCGATCCACGCGTAGTAGGACGCGCTCGGACCGTACTCGGACCTGTACCCCACGACGTGCGGGTTCCTGCCGACGTCGCGCGCGCGCGCGGCGTGACGCAGCAGGTTCGGGTCGTCCAGCTCCTGCCAGACGAGGATCAGGTGCGCCGCGGTCATGAAGTCCGCGACGAACGAGCAGCCGTCCGCCGGGCACGGGAACGGATCCGTACGAACGCAGAACCACCCGTGGTGGTCGGCGCCGTCCTCCCGCCACAGCTCCTCGTCGACGACCTGCGCCTCGTCGAGGACGATCTGCCCGCTCTCCATCGGCGCACACGGTAGCGGGGGGTCAAGGCCGGTCGCGGCCCCGGGCAGGCAGGCGGGGACCGCGACCGGCCTTTCGTGTCGGCCCAGGGGGAGGGAGGGCCGAAGGTGGCTGCCGCTAGCCGGTCGACACGGCGTCCGGCGCCTGCGCGAGCGTCGCGGTGACCGTCAGCTTGCGGTCGCCGCGGAAGACCTGGAGGGACAGCGCGTCGCCGGGCTTCTTCGCGGCGACGGCGGCGCGCAACTGCTCGAACGTCGAGACGCGCGTGCCGTCGGCGCCGACGATGATGTCCCCGCCGAGCACGTACGTCTCGCCCTGCACAACCACCTGCGTCGAGCCCGCCTTCAGGCCCGCCTTGTCGGCGGGGCTGCCGGCCTGCACGTCGGTGACGATCAGGCCCCCGCTCGTCGGCAGCTTGAAAAGCTGCGCGAGCTGAGGCGTGACCTCGGAGGTCGTGACGCCGAGGAAGGCGTGCTCGACCTTGCCGTTACGGATGATCTGCGCTGCGACGTTGCGGACGAGGTTGACGGGGATCGCGAAGCCGATGCCGACGTTGCCCTGCTCGCCGGTGTTCCCCGTCGAGATCTGCGACGTGACGCCGATCACGCGGCCGCTCGCGTCGATCAGCGGGCCGCCCGAGTTGCCGTGGTTGATCGCGGCGTCGGTCTGGATCGCGTTCTCGATCGGGAGGTTGTTGGGCGCGCTGATCTGCCGCTGGAGCGCCGAGACGACGCCGGCGGTGAGCGTGCGCGCGTAGCCGAACGGGTTGCCGATCGCGTAGACCGGGTCGCCGACGTGCACCGCGTCGGAGTTTCCGAGCTGGAGCGGCGTCAGCGCGCGGGCGTGCGCATTGATCTTGAGGACGGCGATGTCGGTGGACGGGTCCTTCCCGACGACGGTCGCGGGCATCTGGTCCTGGCCGGAGAACGAGACCAGCACCTTCTGCGCGCCCTGCACGACGTGGTAGTTCGTGACGACGTGGCCCGCCTTGTCGATCACGAAGCCGGAGCCGAGCGACTGCGACGTCTGGGGCGCCGACGGCAGGAAGCCGAACGGGTCGGTCGGGCTCTGCGTGACGCTCGTCGCCGTGATCTGGACGACCCCGGGTGCGTCGGTGCGGTAGATGTCCTCCGGCGTGACGGGGCGGGTCAGCGGCTGCGAGACGGGGCTGGTGGCCTGCGGCGCCGTCTCCACGATCGTGGTGTGCGTCCCGAGCTTCCCGAAGAGGGCTGCGCCGCCGAGCGCCAGCAGGCCGCCGATGACAGCGACCGCCAGCAGCTCGACGGCGCGGAGGGAGGGGAAGGACCTACGACCCACGGCTCCCGTTATAACCAGCCCGTGTTGAAGGGCTGTGTAACCCGATTAATGGCCCGTTAAGAGCGATGAAGGACCTCTTCCTGCTCGACCCCGACGTCGTGTTCCTGAACCACGGCTCGTTCGGCGCGACGCCGAGAGCCGTGTTCGAGCGCTACCAGGAGCTCCAGCGCGAGCTCGAGCGGCAGCCGGTCGAGTTCCTCGCGCTCGAGCGGCGCTTCCCGGGGCTGCTCGACGAAGCGCGGCGCGCGCTCGCCGCCTACGTCGGCGCCGACGACGCGAACCTCGCTTTCGCGACGAACGCGAGCTCGGCGCTGAACGCGGTGATCCGCTCCCTGCGCCTGGAGCGCGGCGACGAGGTGCTGTGCGGCGACGCCGAGTACGGCGGCATGCGCATCCTCTGGCGGTTCGTCGCCGAGCGCACGGGCGCGCATGTCGTCGAGGCGCCGTTCGCGGAGCTCGACCCCGGGCCGCGCACGCGCGTCGTCTTCTGCTCGCACGTCGAGTGGACGACCGGCCGCGTGAACGACGTCGCCGGGCTCTGCCGTCGCGCCCGCGAGGCCGGCGCCGTCTCGATCGTCGACGGCGCGCACGCGCCGGGACAGGTCGACCTCGACCTCGAGGCGATCGGCGCCGACGTCTACGCGGGCAACTGCCACAAGTGGCTGTGCGCCCCGAAGGGGTCGGCGTTCCTCTACGCACGACCGCCGCTGCACGACCTGATCGACCCGCTCGTCGTCTCCTGGGACTGGGTCGACGGGCACGCGTTCCACGAGCGGCAGCGCTGGCAGGGGACGCGCGACCCCGCCGCGTACCTGGCGGTCCCGGCGGCGATCGCCTTCCAGGCCGAGCACGACTGGCCGTCGGTGCGCCGGCGCTGCCACGAGCTGCTCGCGGCCGCCCCGCTCGGCCTCGAGCCGCTGACGGACGACTACGTGCAGCTGCGCGGGTTCCGGCTCGAGCACCCGGACCCGCCGACGCTCAAGCAGCGCCTCTACGACGAGCACCGGATCGAGGTGCCCGTGATCGAGACGCCGGACGGGTGGATCCTGCGCGTCTCGGTGCAGGGCTACAACGACGCCGGCGACCTCGAGGCGCTCGCGTCCGCGCTGGCGTAGGCCGCTACGATCACGGGCCGTGGCGAAGAAGAAGCCCCGCACCCCGACGCCGCCGCGGCCGGTCCAGGCGCCGACGCACCGGCCCGGCGCGCCGCGCCAGCGCCCGGCGATCGACGTCGACCGGCGCACGCTCGCGTGGGGTGCGGCCGTGGTCGCCGCGCTCGCGCTCGCGATCGGGCTCTCCGTCGCGCTCTCGGGCAGCTCGAGCGCGGGTAACCCCGCGCCCACGATCGCGTGGTCGTCGCTGCCCGGGCTGCAGACCGGGCCGCCGCCGTGGGGGCCCGACCTGCAGACCCTCGCGGGCCGCGTGCCGCTGCTCGGGCTGCACCAGCTCTCGGCGGAAGGATCGGTGCTGCACATCCACCAGCACCTCGACCTCTGGGTGAACGGCACGAAGGTGGAGGTGCCCGCGAACCTCGGCATCGACGACAACACGTTCATCACCGAGGTGCACGTCCACCCCGGCGAGGCGGACGTGATCCACGTCGAGTCGCCCGTCCAGCAGAACTTCTACCTCGGCCAGGTGTTCGGCGAATGGGGCGTGCGGCTCACGTCGAGCTGCGTCGGCCGCTACTGCGGCGCGCTCCACTGGTGGGTGAACGGCGTGGAGCAGCACGGCAACCCGGCCGACCTGAAGCTCGCCTCGCACCAGGAGATCGCGATCGCCCTCGGGAAGGCGCCGGCGCAGGTGCCGTCGACGTACCCGTTCGCGGCGCACGGGCTCTAGTGCGGGCCGCGGCGACCGCCGCGTCCGCCGCTGCGGCGCTCGCGCTCGCGGCGCCGGCCGCCGCGCACGTCGAGGTGACGCCGACGCGCGTCGCACCGCTGACCGCGGTGCGCTTCGTCTTCACCGTCCCGAACGAACGCGTGCACGAGTCGATCGTCGGCCTGCGCCTGGAGCTGCCTGCGGGCCTCGTGCTCGGCGAGGTGGAGCTCGTGCCCGGCTGGACCGCGCACGCAACAGCGCACGCCGTCGTCTGGCGCGGCGGCCCGATCCCGCCCGGCCAGTTCGCGGCGTTCTCGCTGCTCGCGACCGCGACCGGCGGGCACACCCTCCTCGACTTCCCGGCCGAGGAGCTGTTCGCGGACGGCTCCGTCGCGCGCTACGACCCGTCCGTGACGGTCGGCCCGCCCCCGGCGGCGGTGGGGCACGACGGCGGCGCCCGCACGCTCGGCGGGTTCGCGCTCGCCGTCGCCGTCGCCGCGCTCGTGCTCGCGCTCGCAGGCGGCTTCGCGGTCCTGTGGCTGTGGCTCCGCGGCGGCTCTAGCGCAGCGTGACCGCCCAGACGCCGCCGATCACGGCGGTGCCGATCGTCAGCCAGAGCAGGTAGTCGCCGACGATGCCGCTGTGCGCCGAGCGCACGACCTCGACCGGCGGGCCGAGCGTGCGCGCGCCGAGGTCGCGCACGAGCGCCGGCAGCCGGCGGTGCCAGAGCCCGAAGGCGGCGGTCGCAAGTGCAAGCGCGAGCGCGCCGACGCCGTAGGCCCAGCTCGCCGTGGTCGCGGCCTCGATCGTGAACGGCGGCCGCGGCGCCGGCGCCGCCTGCACCCCGTGCAGCACGCGCGCCGCGTACCCGGCGCGGTCGACGAAGCGCGCGGCGCCGTGCTCCGAGCGCTGCTGGAGCCCGGGGACGAGGCTGAGCGCGAGCCCGAGCGCGATCGCGACCGTCGCCGTCACGATCATCGGCGCGACGGCCGCGTCCCGCTCCGTCGGCTCCTCCGGAGGCTCCGGCGTCAGCAGCGGATCCTCGCGGTCGCCCCAGCCGAGGAACACGCGGGCGCCCGCGCGCAGCAGCGCGCCCGCGGAGACGCCGCCGGCGACCGTGAGGAGCGGCGGCACCCAGCCGAACCCGGCGACCGAGGCGGCGTCGCCGACGAGCGACTGGCCGAGGAAGACGCCGACGTACGGCAGGCCGATCAGCGCCACCGTGCCGCCGGCCCACAGCACGCCCCACCAGCGCAGGCCGCGGCCCTTGCCGAAGAGGCGCAGCTCGTCGATCGCGCGCAGCCGCATCAGGACGTACCCGCACACGAGGAAGAGCCCGCCCTTGGCGAACCCGTGCGCGAGGACGAGGTCGGCCGCGCCGGCGAGCGCCTTCGGGTCGAGCAGCCCGACGCCCACGAGCAGCAAGCCGGCGTGCGCGATCGTCGAGAAGGCCAGCATGCGTTTCAGGTGCCGCTGGAGGAAGCACATCAGCGCGCCGACGAGCGCCGTCACCACCCCGATCCACACAAGCAGGCTGCGCACGTCGGCGGCATGGCCGAGCGCGCCGGAGAAGACGGTCCAGTAGATGCGCGCGATCGCGTAGACGCCGAGCTCGACCATCGCGCCCGAGAAGAGGACGCAGACCGGCGCCGGCGCGACGGCGTGCGCGTCGGCGAGCCACCAGTGGAAGGGGACGATCGCCGCCTTGACGAGGAAGCCGATGAAGACGAGCGTGAGCGCGACGACCACCAGGCGGTCGACGGGCCTGCCGTGGAGCATGCGCCCGAGCTGCGCGAGGTTGAGCGCGCCGGTGCGCGCGTAGAGCAGCCCGATCCCCATCAGGATCAGGTAGGCGCCGGCCGTGTTCGTGATCGCGAAGTTGACGGCGCCCTGGAGCGGCCCGAGCTCCTCGACATTGAACCCGGCGAGCGCGTACGCGGCGACGCCCATCAGCTCGAACCAGACGAACATGTTGAAGAGGTCGCCCGTGAGCGCGAACCCCGCCATCGCGCCGCAGAAGACGAGCATCAGCACGTCGAAGAGCCGCGTCGCCTCCTGCATGTACGACCACGAGAAGATCAGCGACAGCGTCACGAGCCCGCAGGCGAGCGCGGCGAGCCCGGCGCCGAGCGGGTCGGCGGCGAAGCCGATGCCGAGCGCGACGCCGCCGGTCGGCCGCCAGTTCGAGTACCAGTGCAGGACGTCGCCGCGCTCGCTCGCGACCATGATCCAGATGGAGATGGCGGTCGCGGCCGCCGTGGCGAGGATCGCGAGCGCGTCCTGCACGCGGCGCGGCGTCACGTGGTCGCCCGCCGCGACCACCGCCGCGGTGAGCAGCGGGATCGCGACCGGCAGCGGCAGCGCCCAGCTCATCCCTTCAGCCCCGCGATCTCGTCGGGATCGGCCGTACCGGCCTTGCGGTGCACGTCGAGCGCGAGCGCCAGGATCAGTGCGATCACGGTGACGCTGATCACGATGTCGGTCAGCGTCAGCGACTGGACGACTGGGTCGACGGCCGTCGTCCCGAGCTTGATCCCCTTGAAGATCGGCGCCGTGCCGCCACGGCGGTAGCCGACCGAGAGCAGCAGCACATACGTCGACGACTGGATCACCGTCAGGCAGAGCGCGAGGTGGATCAGGTTCTTCGAGACGATCGCGCCGTACAGGCCGACGAGGCAGATCCAGCCCGCGACGCCGAACGCGAGGAAGTTCACCCTCGCCTCCGCGCGAGCGGCGCGATGTACTGCTCGAGGAAGTCCTTGTAGAGGACCGTGTTCGCGGCGGCGACCTCGATCGCGGCCGCCCAGTTGATGACCGGAAGCGTGCCGCCGGACCAGAGGGTGCCCGGGATGCCGGGCCCGAGCAGGTTCGTCAGGAACGGCAGGCCGGAGATCAGGGCCGCCAGGCCGACGATCACGTAGCCGCCGGCGCCGAGGCCCTCGAGCGGGTCGAGCGCCTGCTCCTTCGCCCGCTTCGCCCACGGGCGGTAGCCGACGGTCAGGTACAGCAGCGCGAACGCGGAGGCGAGCGCGACCCCGCCCTGGAAGCCGCCGCCCGGCGTGACGAGCCCGTAGGCGATCAGCCAGAGCGCGACGAGCGCACCGCCCGCCAGCGCGAGCATCCCGAAGAGCCGCAGTCCGTCGCTCGTGACCGGGTCGGCGGGGACGTCCTGCTCCTCGCCGGTCCGGCGCAGCAGCAGCACGACGCCGGTGACGGCGGCGAAGAGGATGAACTCCTCGCCCATCGTGTCGAAGCCGCGGTAGTCGAACACGACCGCCGTGACGGCGTTGGTCGCGTGCCGCTGCGGCAGCGCCAGGTTGTCGATCAGGTGGCCGTAGACGCCGTGGTAGTCGCCGAACGGCGGCAGGCCCGAGAGGCCCCAGAAGAGGACGACGCCCAGCGCGCCCAGCGAGGCGAGCGCAACCGTCCCGCGCACCTGGCGCCGCGTCACTCGCCGCCCTCGCCGCCGGCCTCGATCCCGCGGGCGCGCGTGCGTGCGATCGCGATCAGCACGATCAGCGGATAGGCGACGGTGGTCACGACCAGCATCGACAGGGCGACGTCCGGCGCCTGGAGGACGACGAAGAGCAGCACGAGCAGGAGGCCGTAGACGCCGCTGAGCAGGATCTGGCGCAGCGGGTTGCGGCACAGCGCGACCGCCGTCGCCGCGAGCGCGACCAGGAGCAGGATCGTCGCCTGGAGCGGCACGAGCGTCGCCAGCATCATTCGCCCTTCTCCTCGGGCAGAGCCTGCACCGACCCGTAGTCGATGCGGCGCGCGGCGCGCGCGGTCGCGTGCACGAGCATAGGCCCCGCAACGAACAGGATCCCGACGGCGGCGATCGCGTCCATCGTCTGCGAGCAGATCCCCTCGCGGACGATCAGCGCGGCGAGGATCAGGAACGGCGCGACGGAGGTCGCCGCAGAGATGTAGTGCAGCCGGTCATACGTCGTGCGCATGACGACGACGCCGAGCACGCAGAGCAGCTCGATCGTGACCGCGACCGCGAGCAGCACGTCGACGATCGCGTTGCCAGTCACAGGTACCTCCCGAAGAAGCGCGCGAACACGAGCCCGCCGATCCAGGTGACGGCGGCGCAGATCACCGGCAGGTCGAAGTACACGCCGCGGTGGAAGCCCTCGCCGAGGCACATCAGGTCGAGCGTCGCGAGCACGCCGCAGAGCTCGAGCGCGACGACGCCGTCCATCTCCCGCGCGCGCAGGACGAGGACGCCGAGCGGGACGAACCCGGCCAGCAGCGCGAGCGCGGCGATCGTGAAGGCATTCATGCCGGCTCTTCGGAGCGCCGCCACGGGACGAGGTCGTGCAGCAGCACCGTGTCGCGCTCGGCGTCGATGTCGACGACGAACGCGTTCGGGCTCCACCCGGCGGCGAGCACCGTCCAGGCGCGCAGCGACGCACCGCGAACGTCGTCGGTCGACCGGAACTCGCGCGCGCGGAACGTCCCGCGCACCACCTCGCGGCGGACGAGCGAGCGCACGAGCGCCCACATGACGATCCCGAAGTCCGCGAGGATCACCGGCGGCACGGCGACGGAGGCGGCAACCTGGCGCCACGGCACGCGGTACCCGATGCCCGCGGCGCTGCGCGCGAGCTCGGCGAGCGTCGCGGCGACCGTGGCCGCGCAGGCGGCCGCGATCCACTCGATCCGGTTCCAGTCCCCGGCGAGCAGGAGCCAGAGCCAGAAGAGCGGCACCCACCAGAGCAGCCACGCCAGCGCCCGCGCCACGCCCGCGTCATTCCAGCCGTGTCAGGGCGGAAAACGCCCGCGCGGCGCGCTAGTGTCAGAAAACCGCAATGGCGACGAACAGCTACCGCCAGGCCGCCGAGTTCCGGGCCGCCCTCCGCGCCTTCCTGCGCCGCAGCGAGGTGATCGCGCGCGACAACGAGATCACGCCGCGCCAGCACCTGCTGCTGCTGCAGATCGCCGGCTCCGACGACAACCACACGACCGTCTCGGCGCTCGTCGAGACGCTGTCGCTGACGCAGAGCGCCGTCACCGAACTGGTGCAGCGCGCGGAGCAGGCGGGGCTCGTCGCCCGGGCCGTCTCCGAGACGGACGCGCGGGTCGTGCACCTGAGCCTGACGCCGAAGGGGCAGGAGAAGCTCGCCGCGGTGCACGGGGCGCTCGGGCCGGAGCGCGCCCACCTGCGGGAGATGATCGACGCGCTCCCCGACGCCTGAGAGCTACATCGGCTGACGATGTGTTTGTCGCCGCGACGTCCGGAAAGGACGCAGCGGCATGGGCTTCACGAAGCTCCTCGACGCGTGGCCGGTCGTCCGCCAGCTCCGCGAGGGCGACCCGCTCGGCCTCGGCAAGGCGGCGCAGTCCGAGCGCTCCCGCACGCTGACGCCCCGCATCGCGCACGCCGACCACGTCGCCCAGTCGATCTGCCCGTTCTGCGCGGTCGGCTGCGCGCAGCTCGCCTACGTCAAGGACGGCGAGGTGATCCAGGTCGAGGGCGACCCCGCGAGCCCGATCTCCCGCGGGCGCCTCTGCCCGAAAGGCGCCGCCTCGAAGAACATGCACTCGGGGCCGCTGCGCGAGTACACGGTCAAGTACCGGCGCCCGTACGCGACGCACTGGGAGGAGCTCGACCTCGACACCGCGATGGAGATGATCGTCGAGCGGATCCTGCGGACGCGCGAGGAGACGTGGCAGCACGAGACCGAGGACGGCGCGCCGGCCCGCCGCACGATGGGGATCGCGAACCTCGGCGGCGCGACGCTCGACAACGAGGAGAACTACCTCATCAAGAAGCTGATGACGGCCCTCGGTGTCGTGCAGGTCGAGAACCAGGCCCGCATATGACACTCGTCCACGGTGCCCAGTCTGGGCACCTCGTTCGGACGAGGCGGCGCGACCGACTACCAGCAGGACCTCATGAACTCGGACGTGATCACGATCATGGGGTCGAACATGGCCGAGAATCACCCGGTGGGCTTCCAGTGGGTGATGGAGGCCCGCGAGCGCGGCGCGACGATCGTCCACGTCGACCCCCGCTTCACGCGCACGAGCGCGATGGCGACGAGGCACATCGGCATCCGCGCCGGCAGCGACATCGCCTTCCTCGGCGGCGTCGTCAACTACATCCTCGAGCACGGGCGCTGGTTCGACGACTACGTCAAGTGGTACACGAACGCCCGCGTCGTCGTCGGCGAGGAGTTCGCCGACACCGAGGACCTCGACGGCCTCTTCTCCGGCTGGGAGCCCGACCGGGGCAAGTACGACACGACGACGTGGCAGTACTCGAACGCCCAGATGCACGGCGCGGCGGGCGAGCGCGAGGAGGGCTTCAAGGGCGCGAAGGGCGAGCAGGTGGGCCACGGCGGCGGCGGCGCCGGCCTCGACCACGGCGAGCCGCCGGACGAGGACTGGACGCTCGAGCATCCGCGCTGCGTCTTCCAGATCCTGAAACGCCACTTCCGGCGCTACACGCCCGAGTTCGTCGCCGACGCCTGCGGCTGCACCGTCGAGGAGTTCCTCTGGTACTGCGAGACGGTCTGCGACTCGTCCGGCCCGGAGCGCACGGGCGCGTTCGCCTACGCCGTCGGCTGGACGCAGCACACGGTCGGCGTCCAGCTGATCCGCACCGCCGCGATCATCCAGCTCCTGCTCGGCAACATCGGCCGCCCGGGCGGCGGGATCATGGCCCTGCGCGGGCACGCGTCGATCCAGGGGTCGACCGACATCCCGACGCTCTACAACATCCTCCCCGGCTACCTGACGATGCCGCACACGGAGGACTACGGCGGCCTCGACGGCTACATCGAGCGGACGACCGCGCCGAGCGGCTGGTGGGGCAACGCCGACGCGTACATCGTCTCGCTGCTGAAGGCGTGGTGGGGGCCGAACGCGACCGCCGAGAACGAGTTCTGCTTCGGCTACCTCCCGCGCATCGACCAGGACAACTCGAACTACTGGACGGTCGGCCAGATGCTCGAGGGCAACGTCCAGGGATACATCGTCGCCGGCCAGAACCCGGCCGTCGGGTCGGCGAACGGCAGAGCGCAGCGGCTCGCGCTCTCCAAGCTCGACTGGCTCGTGGTGCGCGACCTCGTCGAGACCGAGACGGCCGCGTTCTGGTACGACAGCCCGGAGGTCGAGTCGGGCGAGCTCGCGCCGGAGACGTGCGCGACGGAGGTCTTCTTCATGCCGGCGAGCTCTCACCTCGAGAAGGACGGCTCGTTCACGAACACCCAGCGCCTGCTCCAGTGGCACTTCAAGGCGGTCGAGCCCAAGGAGGACTGCCGCTCGGAGCTCTGGTTCTACTACCACCTCGGCAAGAAGATCCGGGAGAAGCTGAAGGGGTCGCAGGACCCGAAGGACCGGCCGATCCTCGACCTGCAGTGGAGCTACGGCACGAGCGGCGAGACCGAGGAGCCGAGCGCGCAGGACGTGCTCGCCGAGATCAACGGCTGGGACGAGAAGGGCCAGCAGCTCGCCGCATACAAGCTGCTGAAGGCGGACGGCTCCACCGCGTGCGGCTGCTGGATCTACTGCGGCGTCTTCGCCGACGGCACGAACATGGCCGCGCGCAAGGTGCCGCACTGGGAGCAGAACTACGTCGCGCTCGAATGGGCGTGGGCGTGGCCCGCGAATCGCCGCCTGATCTACAACCGCGCCTCCGCCGACCCGGACGGCAAGCCGTGGTCGGAGCGCAAGAAGCTCGTCTGGTGGGACGCCGAGCAGGAGAAGTGGACGGGCATCGACACCCCGGACTTCGACGAGCAGAAGCCGCCCGACTACGTGCCGCCCGACGACGCGAAGGGGCCCGACGCGATCGCCGGCACCCATCCGTTCATCATGCAGGCGGACGGGCTCGGCTGGCTGTACGTCCCGCAGGGGCTCGAGGACGGGCCGCTGCCGACGCACTACGAGCCGCACGAGTCGCCGTTCCCGAACCCGCTCTACGCGCAGCGCGCGAACCCGCGGCGCCAGCAGAACGACCTGCCCGAGGACCCGTACAACCCGGTCGCCGGCGAGCCCGGCAGCGAGGTCTACCCCTTCGTCGTCACGACCTACCGGCTGACCGAGCACCACACCGCGGGCGGCATGAGCCGGTTCACGCCCTACCTGTCGGAGCTCCAGCCGCAGATGTTCGTCGAGGTGCACCCGGACCTCGCGCGCCAGCGCGGGCTCGAGCACGGCGGGTGGGCGACGATCTTCACCTCCCGCTCGGCGATCGAAGCGCGCGTGATGGTGACCGACCGGATGCGGCCCGTGACGATCGACGGCACCGTGCACCACCAGGTCGGCCTGCCGTACCACTGGGGTCAGCGCGGGCTGACGACGGGCGGCGCCGCGAACGACCTCGCGCACATGGCGCTCGACCCGAACGTGCACATCCAGGAGGTGAAGGCGTTCACCTGCGACATCCGGCCGGGCCGCCGCCCGCGCGGGCCGAAGCTGCCGGAGTTCGTCGCCGAGCGCCGCGAGCAGGCACTGTCGCGGCGCGAGCAGGACCCGCGCGCCGAGCCGTCGAGCGAGAGGACGACGTCGCCCTGAGCACGTTGGCCGAGCCGACCGGCAGCCCCGCCGCCTGGCCCGACACGTACGGCGACGAGGCGAAGCCCCGCGTGGGGTTCTTCACCGACACGTCGATCTGCATTGGGTGCAAGGCGTGCGAGGTCGCGTGCAAGGAGTGGAACCTGATCCCCGAGGACGGGCTCGTCTGGACCGGCGAGAGCTACGACAACACATCCCACCTGGGCGCGAACACCTGGCGGCACGTCGCGTTCGTCGAGCAGGCGAAGCCCCTCAAGCTCGACGGCGACACCGCGGAGCTCGACGGCGGCGGGCCCGAGCCGCTGCGCTGGCTGATGGAGTCGGACGTCTGCAAGCACTGCACGCACGCCGGCTGCCTCGACGTCTGCCCGACCGGCGCCCTCTTCCGCACCGAGTTCGGCACCGTCGTCGTTCAGCAGGACGTCTGCAACGGGTGCGGCTACTGCGTCCCCGCGTGCCCCTTCGGGGTGCTCGACAAGCGCCACCTGCCGCGCTCGGCCGACGACGCGCCGCTCGCGTTGCCGCTCCTCGGCAAGAAGGAGGACGGCCGCGTCTGGAAGTGCACGCTCTGCTACGACCGCCTGAAGGGCGGCCACGAGCCGGCGTGCGCGAAGGCGTGCCCGACCGACTCGATCCAGTTCGGCGAGCTCGACGAGCTGCGCGAGCGCGCGGACCGTCGGCTCGAGAAGCTCCACGCGGAGCGCTGGAACGGCGCGCGCCTCTACGGCCACGACCCCGACGACGGCGTCGGCGGCTTCGGCGCGTTCTTCCTGCTGCTCGACGAGCCGGAGGTCTACGGCCTCCCGCCCGACCCGGTCGTGCCGACCGCGCACCTGCCGCGGCTCTGGGCCTCGACGGCGCTCGCCGCCGCCGCGGTCTTCGTTGGCGTCGCGGCGGCGTTCATCGGGGGGAGGGAATGACCGACCGCACGCCCATCGACCAGTCGCAGGCGGTCGCGGACGGCCGCCCGGGCGGCACCGTCGACTGGCAGGGCTCGATCACCGAGCTCGGGACGCAGATGGACTCCTACTACGGGCGCCCGATCGTCAAGGAGCCCGTCTGGCAGCCGGAGATCCCCTTCTACTTCTGGACCGGCGGGATCGCCGGCGGCTCGGCCGTCCTGCACGGGATCGCGCGGCTCACCGGCAACGAGCGGCTCTCGAAGGCGTCGCTGCTGATCGGCGCCGCCGCCGACATCGCGTCGCCCGCGCTGCTCGTCTCGGACCTCGGCCGCCCCGAGCGGTTCCTGAACATGTTCCGCGTGTTCAAGGTCACGTCGCCGATGAGCGTCGGCTCGTGGATCCTGCTCGTCTCGGGCGGCGCGTCCAACACGGCGGCGGTGATGGAGCTGCTCGACCCGCTGCCGATCGTGCACAGGCTCCGGCCCGTCAAGTGGGCCGCCGAGGTCGTCTCGTTCCTCGCCGGGCCGCCGCTCGCGACCTATACGGGGGCCCTGGTCGCGAACACCGCGATCCCGGTGTGGAGCGAGGCGCGCGACGAGCTGCCGTGGCTGTTCGGCGCGAGCGCCGCAGCCACGGCAGGCGCCGCGGCTGCGATCGCGACGCCGCCCGGCGCCGCGGGCCCCGCGCGCCGCGCCGCCGTCGGCGGCACGGCCGCGGCGCTCCTGATCGCGGAGGTGATGGAGCACAGGCTCGGCTTCGTCGGCGAGGTCTACCAGCAGGGGCCGGCGGGCCGCTACGGGCGGGTCGCGAAGGTCGCGACGGCCGCCGGCGCCGCGCTGCTCGCGACGCGGGGGAAGCGCAGCCGGGCGGCGGCGGCCGCGGGCGGCGCGCTCGTGCTCGCAGGCGAGCTCGCGCTGCGCTGGTCGGTCTTCAAGGCGGGGTTCCAGTCGGCCGCCGACCCGAAGTACACGGTGCGCCCGCAGAAGGAGCGCCTCGCGAAGCGGAACGGAAAGGGGCTGGAGAGATGAGCACGATTCCCGGCAAGTCGCCGGCGGTGAAGCTGCCGCCGCAGGTCGAGTCGGCGCGCGACCTGCTGCTCGCGCACCTCGGCACGCTGCTGACGATCGAGGAGACGCTCGCGAAGAAGGCGCTCCCGAAGCTCGTGCAGGAGGAGCAGGACGAGGAGCTGAAGGGGCTGCTCCAGCAGCACCTCGGCGAGACGCGCGAGCACGTGTCGACGGTTCGGGAGGCGTTCTCGGCGCTCGAGGAGGAGCCGTCGGGCAGGCCGGCGATCGGCCTCGACGGGCTCGAGACGGAGCGCGAGTCGACGAGCTCGGAGGTGATGCCGGCGCTGCGCTCGGGTGTCAACTGCCAGGCGGCGATGGGCGTCGAGCACTACGAGATCAACGCGTACGAGGCTGCGATCCGGCTCGCGGACGCGCTCGGCCCGGCGGAGGTGGGGCAGCTCCTGCGTGCGAACCTCGACGAGGAGGTCGCCGCGCTCGAGCAGCTCGCGAAGCAGTCCGACCGCCTGGCGAAGCAGGCCGTCGAGCAGCGCGCGGCGCGGTAACGGGCGTCTGAGCCGCCTTCGACGCCCGTCTGACGCCGGGGCCCGGCGCCGACGCCTGCCGGCGGGAGCCCGTTGTGTCTCATACGGCACGCAGCGCAAACGCTCCAGGCCGCATGGCGACTGGCGTCGTCACACTTCCGCGACGCTTCTGTTGCATTCGCTGCCCCAGAGGAACCCCAGAGGAACCTCAGACGCCGTGACCCGCCGGTCGAGCGCGCACAGCGGCGCGGGCGCTACTCCTCCTGCTTCGCCTGCTGGCGCCTCTGCGTCTTCGTCTGCTGCTCGATCTGCTGCTCCGGCGGCTTGGAGGCCGGCGCGGAGGGCCGCACGGCGCCGCTCTCCGGAAAGGCGAGCAGGTAGTCGTCGCCGCCGGGCGGCTTGCCGCTCTCCGGCTGCGGCAGTCGCTCCGGCGGCTGCGGCCGCCGCGGCCGCGGCAGCAGCGCCTCCCCCACCTCGTCGAGCCGCTCGTACTCCCGGTCCGGAAGCGACTCGAGGAGCGCGACCGCCGACGCGTCCTGCGCCCGCGCGTAGCTCAGCAGCATGTCGCGCGACGCCGGCAGCGGCACGCCTTCGAGCAGCACCTGGAGCTCGGCGCTCTGCTGCGCGTCCATGCGGGGTCCCTACCCGAGCAGCCGCGCCTCAATCCGGTCTTCGCCGTCGCGCGTGACGCGGAACGCCGCGGCGCCGGGCCGGCACGTCACGGCCTCCACCAGCTCCGTCCCGACGTAGTGCAGCGCGACGCCGTCGTCCGCCGCGACGCCCTCCGGGAAGCCGCCGTCGACCAGCTCGCGGTAGCGCGGGCGCCGCAGCTCCTCGCCGTCGTAGTGCGGGCAGGCGCTGCCCGGCAGAAGCCCGAGGCCGTCGCGCATGCCCTCGAGCTGCGGCCCGAACGAGTCGGTGACGCCCGCCTCGAACCAGCAGATCATCCCGGCGCTCGCGCCGAAGAGCACGACGCCCTGCTCCCAGGCTTCCCGCATCAGCGCGTCGATCCCGTGCACGCGCCAGATCGCGAGCAGGTTCGCCGTGTTGCCGCCGCTGACGCAGATCGCGTCCTGCCCGAGCACGAGCTCGCGCACGTCCTCGGGCGGCCAGGGGAACGTGTAGAGGTGGCTGCACTCCGCGCGCCGGGCGAACCGCTCGTAGAAGAACACGGTGTACGCGGGGTCCTCCTTCGACGCCGTCGGCACGAAGAGCACCCGCGGGCGCTCCTTGCCGGTGAGCCCGAGCACGTAGTCGTAGAGCAGCTGCGTCTGCTGCTCGGTGTCGCCGCCGCCGCCGAGGCCGACGATGTGCCGCTCCATCGCCACCGCTCCCCGAGTTTAGAGGCCTGTGGGGGCGGAATCGACGCACGGCATGGAGATCGGCTACTGGCTGTCGTCCGAGGAGCACGGCCCGAGGGAGCTCGTCGAGAACGCTCGCCGCGCCGAGGACGCGGGCTTCGAGTTCCTGCTCATCTCCGACCACTACCACCCCTGGGTGAATGCGACCGGCCACAGCCCGTTCGTGTGGAGCGTGCTCGGCGCGATCGCCGAGGCCACGGAGCGGATCCGGATCGGCACCGCCGTCACGTGCCCGCTGATCCGCGTGCATCCGGCGATCGTGGCGCAGGCGGCCGCGACCGCGCAGATCCTGTTCGACGGCCGCTTCTTCCTCGGCGTCGGCACCGGCGAGAACCTGAACGAGCACATCCTCGGCGACCGCTGGCCGCGGGCGGACGAGCGGCTCGAGATGCTCGAGGAGGCGATCGAGGTCATCCGCCGGCTCTGGGGCGGGGACTACGAGACCTTCCGCGGCAAGCACTACACGGTCGAGCAGGCGCGGGTCTTCGACGTCCCGGAGCGAGCGCCGCAGCTCGTGATGGCGGCGAAGGCGGAGAGCGCCGCGCGCCTCGCGGCGGAGAAGGCCGACGGCGTCATGAACACCGCGTCCGACGCGAAGGTCGTGAAGCAGTACAAGGACGCGGGAGGCACGGGCCCCGTCTACGGCAAGCTCGGCGGCGCCTTCGCGTCCGGCCGGGACGCGGCGCTCCGGATCGCGAAGGAGCGCCAGCCGAACGCGGCGATGGGCGGCGACATCTCGCAGGAGCTGCAGCTCCCGAGGGACTTCGAGGCGGTCGCCGAGCTGGTCCGCGAGGACGACTTCGAGGGCTCGATGCCGCTCGGCGACGACGCGGGCGAGTGGCGCGAGCACATCGGGCAGTTCGACGACGCCGGCTTCACGCACCTCTGCCTCCACGACGCGTCGACCGACCAGCGGGGGTTCATCGAGTTCGCTCGGCAGCTGCGGTAGCGACGTGGGTGCTCCCGAGCCCGAAGAGATCTACGAGCGCACGCGCACCGAGGGACGGCGCCGGCTGGAGCGGCCGTTCCTGGAGGTCGTCTCGACCGCGCTCGCCGCCGGCTTCGACATCCTCGCCGGCGTCGTCCTGCTCTGCCTGCTCGAGTCGCAGCTCTCGCACCACTTCGGCAACCACGCGGCGCACGTGGGCGCGTCGCTCGGCTTCGGCGTCGGCTTCATCTTCCTGATCGTCGGCCGCGGCGAGCTCTTCACCGAGAACTTCCTCGTCCCGCTCGCGGGCCTCGACGGGAAGGAGCGGCACGCCTGGTGGAAGCTGGCCGAGCTGTGGACCGTGTCGCCGGTGTTCAACGTGCTCGCCGGTGCGGCGCTCGCCTGCATCGTCACGGTGCACAGCGTCCTGCCGTTCGGGACCGGGAAGCCCGCGAAGCACCTCGCCGAGGCCTTCTACTCGCACGGCTGGCTCTCGCTCTTCCTCAGCGCCGTTTTCGCCGGCGCGCTGATCACCGCCATGACCTGGTTCGTCGAGGGCCAGGCGGACGTGCTCGTCCGCGTGGTCGTCGGCTGGCTCGCGGGCGCCTTCCTCGCCCTCGGCGGGTTCGACCACGTGATCGTGGCGACGATCGAGCTGGTCTTCGGGCTGCGCTACGGCGCGCACGTGCCGGTCTCGTTCATCGTCGAGAACTTCTTTCTCGCCGCCGGCGGCAACCTGATCGGCGGCGTCGGGCTCGTGACGCTGAACCGGTTCACGCAGGCCCGCTCGGGCGGCGGGGGGGAGGCCCGCTCTGCTTGAATCGACGGCGTGGCCGCGCCGTCGAAGCTGACAGTCGGAGATCGTTCCTACCACGTCTTCCGCCTCGACGCGCTCCAGTCCTCGTACGACGTCGCGCGCCTCCCCTACACGCTCCGCGTGCTGCTGGAGAACGTGCTGCGGAACGGCGGCGAGGCCGACGTCGAGGCGGTCGCCCGCTGGGACGCGAAGGCCGAGCCGTCGCACGAGATCTCCTTCGCGCCGTCGCGCGTGCTGCTCCAGGACCTGACCGGCGTCCCGGCCGTCGTCGACCTCGCCGCGATGCGCGACGCGATGGCAGAGCTCGGGGGCGATCCCGCCAGGATCAACCCGCTGATCCCGGCCGAGCTGGTGATCGACCACTCGGTGCAGGTGGACGCGTTCGCGTCGCGCCTCGCGTTCGGGATCAACGTCGAGCGCGAGTTCGAGCGGAACCGCGAGCGCTACCTCTTCCTGCGGTGGGGCCAGGACTCGTTCAGCGGCTTCAAGGTCGTGCCGCCGGGCACCGGCATCTGCCACCAGGTGAACCTCGAGTACCTCGCCCGCGTCGTCGAGGACCGCGACGGCGTCGCGTTCCCGGACACGCTCGTCGGCACCGACTCGCACACGACGATGGTGAACGGCCTCGGCGTGCTCGGCTGGGGCGTCGGCGGCATCGAGGCCGAGGCGGCGATGCTCGGCCAGCCGCTATCGATGCTCGTGCCGCAGGTGGTCGGCTTCCGCCTGCACAGCTCGCTGCCGGAGGGCGCGACCGCGACCGACCTCGTGTTGACGGTGACGGAGATCCTGCGCAAGACGGGCGTGGTCGGGAAGTTCGTCGAGTACTTCGGCGAGGGCCTCGCGTCGCTCTCGCTCGCCGACCGCGCGACGATCGGGAACATGAGCCCCGAATACGGAGCTACCTGCGGATTCTTTCCCGTCGACCACGTCACGCTCGACTACCTGCGACTGACCGGTCGACCCGCAGAGCGGGTCGCGCTCGTCGAGTACTACTGCAAGGAGAACCTGCTCTGGCACGACCCCGGCGACCACGCCACGTACTCGCAGGTGGTGGAGCTCGACCTCGGCGACGTGGAGCCGTCGCTGGCCGGGCCGCGCCGCCCGCAGGACCGCGTGCCGCTCGCCCGCGCGAAGCAGGCGTTCGTCGAGACGCTCGGCACGTTCGGCGTCGACTACGCGAACGGCGACGAGGCGGTCGCGGAGACGTTCCCCGCCTCCGACCCGACGAGCGAGCAGCAGCCGGCCGGCGAGGAGCTTGCCGCGGCGGCGCCCGTCGCAACGAAGCCGGCACCGGGCCATCACCGGACGCCGGTGCGCGACGCGGACTACGCACTCGACCACGGCTCCGTCGTGATCGCGGCGATCACGTCCTGCACGAACACGTCGAATCCGCAGGTGATGGTGGCGGCGGGGCTGCTCGCCCGCAACGCCGTCGAGCGCGGCATCGCGCGCAAGCCGTGGGTGAAGTCGTCGCTCGCGCCGGGCTCGAAGGTCGTCACGCGCTACTACGAGCAGGCGGGGCTCCAGCAGTACCTCGACGAGCTCGGCTTCAACACCGTCGGCTACGGCTGCACGACCTGCATCGGCAACTCGGGCCCGCTCGCCGACGAGATCTCGGAGGCGATCGGCGCCGGCGACCTGGTCGTCTGCTCGGTGCTCTCGGGCAACCGCAACTTCGAGGCGCGCATCCATCCGGAGGTGAAGGCGAACTACCTCGCCTCGCCGCCGCTCGTCGTCGCGTACGCGCTCGCCGGTCGGATGGACATCGACTTCGAGACCGAGCCGATCTCTACTGACAAGGACGGTGGCGACGTGTACCTGCGCGACCTCTGGCCGAGCGCGCAGGAGGTCGGCGACGTGATCGCCCAGTCGGTCCGCGCGGAGCACTTCGCGGCGACGTACGCCGACGTCTTCACCGGCGACGAGGCGTGGCGCGAGCTGCCGGTGCCGGAAGGCGAGCAGTTCGCGTGGCAGCCCGATTCGACCTACGTGCGGCAGCCGCCGTACTTCGAGGGCATGCAGCTCGAGCCGGGCACAGTCGGCGACGTCGAGGGCGCCCGCTGCCTCGTCTGGCTCGGCGACTCCGTCACCACCGACCACATCTCACCGGCCGGCTCGATCAAGCCGGACTCCCCCGCCGGGCGCTACCTGGTCGAGCACGGCGTCGAGCGCAAGGACTTCAACTCGTACGGCGCGCGGCGCGGCAACCACGAGGTGATGGTGCGCGGCACGTTCGCGAACGTGCGCCTCCGCAACAAGCTCGTGCCCGGCTCCGAGGGGACGTGGACCGTGCACGTGCCGTCGGGCGAGGAGCTGACGATCTTCGAGGCCTCGCAGCGCTACCTCGGCGAAGGCACGCCGCTGATCGTGCTCGCCGGCAAGGAGTACGGCTCCGGCTCCTCGCGAGACTGGGCGGCGAAGGGACCGAACCTGCTCGGCGTCAAGGCCGTGATCGCCGAGTCGTACGAGCGGATCCACCGCTCGAACCTGCTGATGATGGGCGTGCTGCCGCTCCAGTTCCTCGACGGGCAGTCGCCGGAGTCGCTCGGCCTCACCGGCCGCGAGTCGTTCTCGATCGTCGGCGTTCGGAACGGCGAGGCCGACGAGGTGACCGTGCGCGCCGACGGCACCGAGTTCCGGGCGCGCGTGCGGCTCGACACGCCGCGCGAGCGCGAGTACCTGCGGCACGGCGGCATCCTGCCGTACGTGCTGCGGCGGCTCCTACGAGCGTCCGACTAGAGGGTTGATGTGGGACTGGCTGCTCCTGGGGATGGCTCAGACCAAGCAGGTCGCACGGGGCGGGCGCAGCGCGTAGCAGGGACTACGGGCAAGCCCGACCCGGGCGAGATGCGCCGTGTCTGAGCCACCAGCCAGGGGCGGCCCCGTTCCACATCAGGCCTCTAATCCGGCTGGGTGTGGATCAGTCGCCGGGCGCCGAGCGCGACGAGGATCGAGCCCACGGCCCAGACGACCGCGAGCACGACGATCGTGACGGCCCAGAGAGGCATGGCCCGGAGGGTGGCCCCGCTGTGACCGGGCCGCATCAGGGTATTCCCACAGTCGTGCTCGTCACCGGCCCACCGGGCTCGGGCAAGACGACCGTGGCGGAAGGCCTGCGCGAGCGCCTCGGCCTGCCGCTGCTCGCGAAGGACGCGATCAAGGAGACGCTCGCCAGCAGCCTCGGCGTGACCGGCCGCGGGGCCTCGCAGGAGCTGGGCGCGGCCGTCTTCGAGCTGCTCGGCGAGCTGGTCAGGGAGCTCGCTGCCGCCGGGGTCTCCCACATCGTCGAGGGGAACTTCCGCGCGGGCACGGAGATCTTCGCGGGCGTGGAGGCGCGGTTCGCCCAGGTGCACGTGACGGCCGCGCCGGACGTCGTCCGGGAACGGCTCCGGACACGCCCCGCGCGCCACCCGGTCCACTGGGACCGCGAAGCCGCGGACGAGGTCGCGGCGGACGCGGCGGCCGGCGACTGGCCGCCGCTCGACCTGCCGGGACCGCTCCTCTCCGTCGACACGTCCGCCGGTTGGCCGGACCTCGACGTGCTCGCCGCGCGACTTCGCTGACCCGTTTTCAGCCCGGGCGCCGGGGTACCTGGCCCGCGGGAGATGACGCTTCGCCCGCGCCACCGCACCGCCCTGCTCGCGCTGGGCGGCGTTTGCCTCCTCTCGGGGTGCAGCCGCACGCAGAGCTCGCTCGCGCCCGAGAGCCACCAGGCGAAGGACATCGCGAGCCTGTTCTGGTGGATGACGGGCGGCTCGTTCATCGGGCTCGGCCTCGTCGTCGCCTTGCTGCTGTGGTCGTGGGTGCGCCGCCGCCGGCGCGGCTTCGGCGCCGACACGGAGGGGATGAAGCCGGGCGAGAAGGTGAGCGTGACGGTCGTCGTCTCGCTCGGGATCGTCACCCCGATCGTCCTGATCGCGACGCTCTTCGTCATCAGCGACCTCTTCGTGATGCGGACGACGGAGGCGCCCGCCGCGGGCGCGACGCGGCTCACCGTCGACGTGATCGGACACGACTGGTGGTGGGAGGCCCGCTACCCCGGCACGTCCGCGGTGGTCGCGAACGAGATCCACATCCCGGTGCGGACGCCGGTGCGGGTCGACGTCGGCACCGCCGACGTCATCCACAGCTTCTGGGTGCCGCAGCTGAACCGGAAGATCGACACGATCCCAGGCCACACCAACTCGATCGAGCTGTACGCGGACAGGCCGGGACGCTACCGCGGCCAGTGCGCCGAGTTCTGCGGCCTCCAGCACGCGCACATGTCGCTGTGGGTCGTCGCCGACCCGCCGGACGTCTTCCGCCGCTGGCTCGCGCAGCAGTCGCAGCCCGCGGCCGCGCCCGCGGGCGCGCTCGCGCGCAGCGGCGAGCAGGTGTTCCTGAACGGCGCCTGCTCGAGCTGTCACACGATCCGCGGCACGAGCGCGCAGGGCTACGTCGGGCCCGACCTGACGCACGTCGCGTCGCGCTCGACGCTCGCCGCGCTGACGATCCCGAACACGCGCGTCGAGCTCGCCGGCTGGATCGCCGATTCCCAGAGCATCAAGCCGGGCAACCAGATGCCCGACGTGAACCTGCCGCCCGCCCAGCTCGCCGCCGTCGTCGCGTACCTGGAAGGACTCCACTAGTGGCGATCGCGACGCCGCCGAACGCCGCCGCCGCCGAGCGGCTGGAGCTGCTCGAGCTCCAGTGGCAGGGCCGTCCCGGGCTGCTCGGCTGGCTGACCACCACCGACCACAAGAAGATCGGCCTTCTCTATTTCTGGACGACGCTCGCGCTCTTCGGCGCCGGCGGCGTCGAGGCGCTCCTGATGCGGACGCAGCTCGCGGCGCCGAACCTGCACGTCGTCGGCCCGTCGACCTACGACGAGCTCTTCACCTTGCACGGGATGACGATGATCTTCTTCTTCATCATCCCGATGACGACGGGGGCGTTCGGGAACTACCTGATCCCCCTGATGATCGGCGCGCGCGACATGGCGTTCCCGCGCATGAACGCGCTCAGCTTCTGGATCTTCCTCGCGTCGGCGATCTTCCTCTACACGAGCCTCGCGCTGGGGATCGCCCCGAACGCCGGCTGGTTCGACTACGTGCCGCTCGCGAGCCGCCAGTACGACCCCGGGCGCAACATCGACTTCTACTGCCTCGCGATCATCTTCAACGGGATCTCGTCGACGCTGACCGCCGGGCAGTTCATCGTCACGATGTTCAAGTCGCGCGCGCCCGGCATGTCGTTCAACCGCATGCCGCTCTTCTGCTTCGCGATGCTCGCGGCTGCGTTCGGGCTGCTGTTCGCGCTGCCGGCGCTGACGGCGGACACGATCTTCCTCTTCCTCGACCGCAACGTCGGCACGCACTTCTTCGACCCGGCGCACGGCGGGCAGGCGCTGCTCTGGCAGCACCTGTTCTGGATCTTCGGCCACCCCGAGGTGTACATCCTGATCGTCCCCGCGTTCGGGATCGCGACCTCGATCATCCCGACGTTCACGAAACGGAGGATGGTCGCCTTCCCGCTCGTGGCGGTCGCCGAGCTCGCCGTCGTCTTCATCGGCTTCGGCGTCTGGGCGCATCACATGTACGCCACCGGGATGACGACCGTCGCGGCGGTGTTCTTCGCGGCGGCGACGGCGATGGTGGTGATCCCGTCGACGATCCAGGTCTTCTCCTGGTGCATGTCGTTCGTCACCGGCAGCGCGGAGTTCAAGACGCCGCTGCTCTTCATCGCCGGCTTCATCTTCATGTTCGTGGCCGGCGGTCTGACCGGGATCATGTTCGTCGCGGTCCCGTTCGACCAGCAGGTGACGGACACCTACTTCGTCGTCGCGCACTTCCACTACATCATCTTCGGCGCCGCCGTCTTCCCGATCTTCGCCGGTATGCACTACTGGTTCCCGAAGGTGACGGGGAAGCTGCCGTTCGAGCTCCCCGGGCACATCGCCTTCTGGACGCTCTTCGTCGGGACGAACCTTCTCTTCTTCCCGATGCACATCGTCGGCCTGCTCGGCATGACGCGGCGCGTCTACACGTACCCGGCGAACATGGGCTGGACGACCTACAACCTCGTCGAGACGGTCGGCGGCTACCTGACGCTCGTCGGCATCCTCGTGCTGTTCGGCGGCCTCGTCTGGAGCTACCGGCGCGGCGCGCCGGCGGGGCCCGACCCGTGGCACGGCCCGACGCTCGAGTGGACGACGTCCTCGCCGCCGCCCGACTACAACTACGCGGTCGTCCCGAAGGTGACGAGCGCCTACCCGAACTGGGACCCCGAGGACCGCGAGGAGGACCGCCGCAACCTGGCGACCGGCGTGCTCGTGCTCCAGCGGGGGCACGAGCAGCCCGCCGTCACGCCGGTCGACGCGCACTTCGCCGAGATCGTCGAGATGCCGCACGAGTCGCCGTGGCCGGTGCTGCTCGCGGCGTCGCTCGGGCTCGTCTTCACGATGCTCGTGCTCGAGAAGTTCCTCGTCGCGGGGTTCGTGGCGATCCTCGTCCTGCTGACCCTGGCGGGCTGGCACTCGAAGGAGCCGCAGGAGGCGTGACGGACTCCGCCGCAGCCGTCCCGCGCACGACCGCGGCCGAGGGCGCCGACGCCGTCGTCCGCGCCGTCGCGCGCCGCCGCGGGCTCCCCGCCGCCTGGTGGGGGATGGTGATCCTGATCGCCAGCGAGGGCACGCTCTTCGGCTGCCTGATCGGCACCTACTTCTACCTCCGCTTCGTCACGCCCGCGTGGCCGCCCGACGGGATCCCGCAGCCCCGCGTCGTCGTGCCGCTGATCCTCGTCGCCTGCCTCGTCGCCACCAGCGCGCCGATGCAGCTCGCATCCCGCGCCGGTCGCGCCGGCCGGCTCGGCGCCGCGCGCGCGCTGATCGTCCTCGCGCTCATCGTGCAGACCGGCTACTTCGCCTACGAATGGCACGACTTCGGCGCCCAGTTGCGCTCGTTCGACATCGGCCGCGACGCCTACAGCTCGATCTACTACACGCTGCTCGGCGCCGACCACGCGCACGTCTTCGTGGGCCTGCTGTTCGACGTGTGGCTGCTCTGGAAGCTCGCGCGCGGGCTGACGACGTACCGCGTGAACGCGCTCCAGGCGATCGCGTGGTACTGGCACGCCGTCAACCTGATCACGCTCGCGGTGATCGGCACGCTCCTCTCGGCGGCCGTATGACCCTGCGGCGGCTCGGCATCCTGCAGTGGGTCGGCCTTCTGCTCGGGGCGCTCGTCTGGGCGGCCCAGCACGTCGTCGGCTTCGGCGTCACGCAGGCGGAGTGCGGCGCCGGCGGCAGCCACTGGGGGATCGCGAACGACGTCTGGGAGGGCGCGCTGCTCGGCGCCAGCGCCGCTGCGATCCTGGCCGCCGAGGCGGCCGCGGTCGCCGTCTTCCTGCGCACGCGCGACACGTCGTACGACGGGCCGCCGCCGGGCGGGCGGCTTCGCTTCTTCGCGATCTGCGCGATGCCCGTGAACGCCGTCGTGCTGATGATCGTCCTCCTCGACGGGATCGGCTCCATCGTCCTCCAGGCATGCCGCGGCTCGTGAGGGCTTTCGTCGTGACCTGCGCGGCGCTGGCGCTCGCGGGCGCCGCCGCAGCCGCGCCGCCGAAGCCGGGGACGGCCGCGGCTCGCGGCTACCACCTGTACGGCGAGTACTGCGTCTCGTGCCACGGCGCGCTCGGGCCCGGCGGCACGCACACGACCCGCACGATCGGCGCCGGCCCGCGCCGCACGCAGGTGCAGCAGGGGGCGAAGGCGCCGTCGCTCGTCGGCGTCGGCGCGCAGTCCGCCGACTTCTACCTGCGCACCGGGTACATGCCGCTGCCGCACATGGGGATCCAGCCTCGTCGCGCGCGCGTGCCCTTCAGCGACCGCCAGATCCGCGACCTGGTCGCATACGTCGCGTCGCTCGGCGGCGGGCCGCCGATCCCGACGCCGCATCCGGAGCGCGGCAGCGTCTCGCTCGGCATGCACCTGTTCACGGACCACTGCGCCGGCTGCCACCAGGTCGCCGCACAGGGCGGCTACGTGACCGGCGCCACGCCGCCGCCGCTCGAGGGCGACAGCGCGACGCAGATCGCGGAGGCGGTGCGGATCGGGCCGAACGTGATGCCGACCTTCTCGACGAAGGCGATCTCGAACGCGCAGCTCGACTCGATCATCGCCTACGTCGACTACGCGAAGCACCCGCAGGACGCGGGCGGCTTCGGGATCGGGCACATCGGCCCGGTGCCGGAGGGGCTCGTCACGTGGTTCATCGCCGCCGCCGTGCTGATCGCCGTCTGCATGCTGATCGGGGAGAGGCTCCGCCGTGAGAGCTAAGGAGCTCCTCCTCTCGGGCGCACTGCTCGCGCTGCGCCGCCGCCGCCCGCGGCGCCTGCGCCCGAACGAGCGCGAGCGCGTCGTGCCCCCGGGCACGCCGAGCCCGGGCGCCGAGCTGGCCGTGCTCGTCCTGCTCGCGGTGGCCGCGCTCTGCGCCGCCGGCTTCATCGCGATCTACGCCCTCGACGGGCTCGACCACCAGACGCAGTACCTCGGGCTTGCGATCGGCCTCGCGTTCGTCTGCTTCGGCGCGGCGATGATCGTGACCGCGAAGCGCCTCGTCGTCACCGAGGAGATCGTCGAGGACTACCCGGAGCCCGAGCACCCGGAGGAGCAGGAGACGCTGCTGCAGGTCGTCGAGGAGTCGGGCGACCGCCTCACGCGCCGGCGCCTCTTCAAGCTGTCGCTCGCCGGCGCCGGCGGGATGCTCGGGCTGGCCGCGCTGACGCCCGCCGCCTCGCTCGGGCCGGCGATCGACATGACGCCCTACTACGAGACGCCGTGGAAGCGCGGCCTGCGCCTGGTCGACGAGAACGGCCGCCCGTACCGCGCCTCGGACATCGAGCAGAGCGACTTCTACACCGCGTTCCCGGAGGGCGCCGACAAGGAATCGATCGGCGCCGCGGTCGTCGTCGTGCGCCTGCCGCCCGGCGAGCTCCGGCTGCCGCCGGCCCTGCGGAGCTACCCCGCCGACGGGATCCTCGCGTTCTCGAAGATCTGCACGCACGCCGGCTGCGCGATCTCGCTCTACCGGGCGCCGCTCTTCCAGCCGACGGAGCCGACGCCGGCGCTCGTCTGCCCGTGCCACTACTCGACGTTCGACCCGGCGCGCGGCGGCGCCGTCACGTTCGGGCCCGCGGGCCGCGACCTGCCGATGCTGCCGCTCGCGATCGACCCGCAGGGCTGGCTGGTCGCCGCCGGCAACTTCGACGGCCCCGTCGGCCCCTCGTGGTGGGGCGTCCGCCTGCGGAAGCCGAGGTCGTTCTAGTGCTCAGATCGATCGTCCGCTTCGTCGACCGGCGGTCGGGCAGCGCGCCGCTCCTGCGCAAGACGCTCCGCTACCTCTTCCCCGACCACTGGTCGTTCCTGCTCGGCGAGGTGGCGCTCTACGCCTTCGTCGTGCTCGTCGGCACCGGCACGTACCTCGCGCTGTTCTTCCAGGACTCGCCGAAGGACGTCATCTACCGAGGCAGCTACGCGCCGCTCCGAGGCCAGCACATGAGCGAGGCGTACCACTCGGTGGTCGACATCTCGTTCCAGGTGAAGGCGGGCCTGCTGATCCGGCAGACGCACCACTGGGCCGCCGACGTCTTCATCGCCGCGATCGTGCTGCACCTGCTGCGCGTCTTCTTCACCGGCGCCTACCGCAAGCCGCGCGAGCTGACGTACTGGCTCGGCCTGACGATGCTGCTGCTCGCGCTGCTCGAGGGCTACCTCGGCTACTCGCTCGTCGACGACCTCCTCTCCGGCATGGGCCTCGCGATCGGCTACGCCGTCGCGCTCTCGCTGCCGTTCGTGGGCGCGAATCTGGCGCAGCTGATCTGGGGCGACCCGTTCCCCGGCAAGCCCGCCTTCTTCTCGCGCATGTACATCGCGCACGTCTTCATCCTCCCGGCGCTGATCGGGACGCTGCTCGCGGCACACCTCGCGCTCGTGGCGCTGCGCCACCACACGCAGTTCAGGTCGAGCCGCAAGGCGAGCGAGCGCAAGCTCGTCGGCGTGCCGACGTTCCCGGGCCAGACGCCGCGCTCCGTCGGGCTCGCGCTCGTCGTCTTCGGCGTGCTCTTCCTGCTCGGCGGCCTCGTCCAGATCAACCCGATCTGGCTCTGGGGCCCCTACCACACGTACTCGGCGACGAACGGCGCGCAGCCCGACTGGTACCTCGGGTGGCTGATCGGCGGCCTCCGTCTCGTGCCCAGCTTCGACCTGGTGATCGGCGGCTACACGCTCGTCCCGAACCCGTTCTGGGGCGGCGCCCTGTTCCCGCTGGTCGTCTTCGGCTTCCTCTACGCCTGGCCGGGGATCGAGCGCAGGCTGACCGGCGACCGCGGGTACCACAACCTGCTCGACCGCCCGCGCGACGCGCCGCTCCGCACGGCGATCGGGATGGGGCTCGGGACGTGGGTGGTGCTGGTGTTCCTCGCCGGCGGCTCGGACCGGCTCGACGTCCTCTTCAACCTCGCCTACACGACGCAGATCATGGTCTACCGCGTCCTCGCGATCGTCGGCCCGCTCGTCGTCGGCTTCGTCACCTACTGGATCTGCCTCGAGCTCCAGCGGGTCGAGGAAGTCGACCTGCGGCGGCTGCGCGCCGAGCACGAGGCGAAGGCCGTGCAGGAGCCGGCGTGACGCTCGGCGAGCCGGAGCAGGCGCTCGCCGAGGCGCACGCCCTCGCGATCGCGGCCGAGACCGTCGTCGCGAAGGTGCTCGACCGCATCGCCGGCTCCGACCTGCGGCACGAGCTGCACGCGCTCGCGCAGGACGCGCGCGCGACGCGCGAGCGCTGCCTCGCGCACGAGCGGACGCTCGCCGAGGAGACGCAGACCGAGCTGATCCACCACCTCAACACCACGAAGGACCGCGCCGCCGACCTCGCCGGCGCCTGGTTCAAGGCGGGGACGTCGCCGCGTGAGGCCTGGACGTTCCTGGCGATGGGCGAGGCGGCGGAGGTGACGGCGTGGCGGGCGCTCGGCGCGCTCGCGCTCGACGCGGGCGACGAGCCGCTGTGCGAGCTCGCCGCCTGGGGGCTCGAGGTGCAGGAGCGCCACCTGGCGCTCGTGCTCGAGCGGGCGCCGCTGGTGGGCGTGCTGGTCGTGTAGTCTTGCCTAGGCATTGCCTGGGCAACTCACCCGCTCCGCCTTCCTCGCGACGGCGGCCCTGGCCGTCGCGGCGCCGGCGGCGCTCGCCGAGGCGCCCGCCGACATCGACCTCGCCAACGCCCGCCTGCTCGTCGCCCTCGAGCTCCTGCTGCTCGACTTCTACGGTCGTGCGCTCGCCGCGCACCGCTTCGGCCCCGCCGGCCGCGACGCCTTCGCGCGGGCCCGCTTCAACGAGGGCGAGCACCTCGCCGCCGTCTCGCAGATCCTGACCGGCGCCGGGCAGACGCCGCTGACGGCGGCGGACATCGACTTCTCGTACCCCCGACGCTCCTTCGAGTCGCGCGGCGCGACCGCCCGGCTGGGCCTCGCCCTCGAGCAGCTCGCGCTCGGCGCCTACCTCGGCGCGGTCGGCTCGACCGTCTCGCCGGCGCTGAAGCTCCCGCTCGCGCAGATCGCGGCCTGCGAGGCGCAGCACCTCAGCGTCTTCGAGGACGAGGCGACGGGGCACGCGCTGACGAACTCGTTCGGCGACCCGCTCTCGATCCAGCAGGCCTCCGACGCCCTCTCGAGGTACACGAGCTGATGGCGCGCGAGAGCTACACCGCGAGCGAGGCGGCGCAGAGGCTCGGGATCAGCCTCGACACGCTGCGGCGCTGGGACCGCGACGGGCTGATCCGCACCGAGCGCGACGCGCGCAACCGAAGAGTCGTGCCGGCGACGGAGATCGAGCGGCTGCGCGCCGAGGAGCGCGGACACGGGATCAGCGCGCGCAACCGCTTCGTGGGCACGATCACCGACGTGAAGACGGACGGTCTGATGGCGCAGATCGAGCTCGTCGTCACAGAGCCTGCGCGGATCGTCGCGGTCGTGACGCGCGACGCGGTCGACGACCTCTCGCTGAAGCCCGGCATGAGCGTGACGGCGATCGTCAAGTCGACGTCGGTGATGGTGGAGCACTGATGCGCCGGCTCGCCGCGCTGACGCTCGCCTTCGCCTCGCTGGCCGCCGGCACCGCGGCCGCCGCCGGGCACGTGACGCTGACCGTCTACGCCGCGGCCTCGCTGACGGACGCGCTGCCCGCGATCGACCCGGCCGAGCGCTACTCGTTCGGCGGCTCGAACGCGCTCGCGGCGCAGATCGCGCAGGGCGCACCGGCCGACGTGTTCGCGTCGGCGAACATGTCGATCCCGCAGCAGCTCTACGCGAAGGGGCTCGTGACGAAGCCCGTCGTGCTGACGCGCAACACGCTCGTGGTGATCGTCCCGGCGTCGAACCCCGCGGGGATCCAGTCCGTCTACGACCTGCGCAAGCCGGGGGTCAAGGTGGTCGTCGCCGGCCCCGCGGTCCCCGTCGGCGCGTACACCGTGCAGGTCCTGAAGAACATGGCGCTGACCGACGTGCTCAAGAACGTCGTCAGCGACGAGACCGACGTGCGCGAGGTGCTGGCGAAGGTGGCGCTCGGCGAGGCCGACGCCGGCTTCGTCTACTCGACCGACGCGCGCACCGTGCCGGGGAAGGTGCGCGCGATCCGGCTCCCGGCGTGGGCGCAGCCGAAGGTGCAGTACGGGATCGCGGTCGTCACCGCCAGTCACAACCGCGCCGCGGCCCAGGCGTACGTGACGAAGCTGCTCGGCAAGGCCGCGCAGGCGAAGCTCGTCTCGTACGGCTTCCTGCCGCGCGTCAAGAAGTGAAGCGCGTCGCCTTCTTCGCGGCGTTCGCCGTCGCGGCGTTCGTCGTGCTGGCGTTCCTCGTCCTCCCGGTCGTGGCGATCTTCACGCACGTGTCGCCCTGGCGGCTGGTCTCCCAGCTCTCGAACCCGGTGGTCGACGACGCCCTCGTCGTCAGCGCCAAGACCACCGCGATCGCCCAGGCGCTCGTGCTCCTGCTCGGGACGCCCGCGGCGTACCAGCTCTCGCGCGGCCGCTTCCCGGGGCGGCCGCTGGTGCTCACCGCGGTCGAGCTCCCGCTCGTGCTGCCGCCGGCGGTCGCCGGCATCGGGCTGCTCGTCGCCTTCGGCCGGATGGGCCTGCTCGGCACCTCGATCCCGTTCACGCAGACGGCGGTCACGCTCGCGGTCGCGTTCGTCTCCGGGCCGCTGTACGTCCGCGCGGCGATCGCGGCTTTCGAGGCGGTCGACCCGACGCTCGTCGCGGCGGCGCGTACGCTCGGCGCCGGACCGGCGCGCGCGTTCTTCCGGGTCGTGCTGCCGCTCGCGCGCGGCGGCCTCGCCGCCGGCCTCGCGCTCGCCGTCGCGCGCGGCCTCGGCGAGTTCGGCGCCACGATCATGTTCGCCGGCTCGCTCCGCGGCGTCACGCAGACGCTGCCGCTCGCGATCTACGCCGAGTTCGACGTCAACTTCGACGCGACGCTGGCGATCAGCGGGCTGCTCGTGCTGATCAGCGCCGCCATCCTCGTCTCCCTCAAGCTGGCATCCGCATGGACGCTCTCGCTGCAACGATCCGCGTTCCTCTCCGCGCCTTCGACCTCGGCCTGAGCCTCGAGGTCGACGGCCCGTTCGCGCTCGTCGGGCCGTCGGGCGCCGGGAAGAGCACGGCGCTGCGCGCGATCGCGGGGCTGACGCGGCCGGTGGCGGGCCGGATCGCGGTCGGCGGCGACGTCTGGTTCGACGCCGCCTCCCGCCGCTGCCTGCCGCCCGAGCGGCGGCGCGTGGGCCTCGTCTTCCAGAGCTACGCGCTGTTCCCGCACCTGACCGTGCGCCAGAACGTCGCCTTCGGCGCGGCCGGCGGCGTCGACGAGCTCCTCGAGCGGCTCGGCGTCTCCGCACTCGCCGGGGCGCTGCCCGCCTCCCTCTCTGGCGGGGAGCAGCAGCGGGTGGCGCTGGCCCGCGCGCTCGCGCGGCGGCCGCGCGTGCTGCTGCTCGACGAGCCGCTCGCGGCGCTCGACCCGCACACGCGCGACGCGGTGCGCGGCGAGCTGCGCACGACGCTGCGCGAGCTCGGGCTTCCTGCGCTCGTGGTGACGCACGACTTCGTCGACGCGGCGGCGCTCGCCGACCGCGTCGGCGTGCTGGTCGACGGCGCGCTCGTGCAGGTCGGCACGCCGGAGCAGCTGATCGCGGCGCCCGTTTCCCCGTTCGTCGCGCGGTTCGCAGGCGGCAACGTGCTGCACGGCACCGCCCGCCGTGAGGGCGCCCTCGCCGCGGTCGAGCTGCACGACGGGACGCGCGTGCTCTCGACCGACGACGGCGAGGGCGAGGTGGCCGCCGTCGTCTACCCGTGGGACGTGACGCTCGCCCGCGAGGTGCCCGCCGACTCGGCGCAGAACCACGTCCGCGCCGCGGTCACGAGCGTCGTGCCGGTCGCGAACCGCCTGCGCGTCGCGCTCGGCCCGCTGACGGCCGAGGTGACCGCCGACTCCGCCGCGCGGCTCGGCGTCCGCGAGGGCGAGGTGCTGGTCGCGACGTGGAAGGCGACCGCGACGCGCCTCGTTCCTCTCTAGGCTCCGCGCGTGCTCGCCGTGGTCGGCAACCTCTCCCGCGACCTGCTGCCGGGGTCGCCGCCGCGCGCCGGCGGCGGCTCGTTCCACGGCGCCCGCGCGCTCCAGCGGCTGCGCGTGCCCGCACGCGTCGTTGTCCGCTGCGCCGACGGCGACCGCGACGAACTCGTGCCGCCGGTCGTCCGGCTGGGGACGCCGGTGCGCTACGTGCCCGGCACGTCGACCGCCACCTTCTCCTTCTCGTACGAGGGCGACCGCCGCACGATGCGGATCGAGGCGCTCGGCGACGCCTGGGCGCCGGGCGACCTGCCGGCGCTGCCGGCGGGACGCTGGGCCCACGTCGCGCCGCTCGCGCGGCACGAGTTCCCCGCCGCGACGCTCGCGGCGCTCGCGCGCACGCGCCGGGTGTCGCTCGACGGCCAGGGGCTCGTCCGCGTCCCGGAGGTCGGGCCGCTGCGGCTCGACGACGACTTCGACCGCGACGTGCTCCGCCACGTCTGGGTGCTGAAGCTGGCGGAGGAGGAGGCGGAGGTGGTGGGCGACCCGCGCGCGCTCGGCGTGCGCGAGGTGGTCGTCACGCACGGCGCGCGCGGCTCCACCGTCCACGTCGGCGGCCGCAGCGAGTTCGTCCCCGCGCACCGGATCGACGCCGACCCGACCGGCGCCGGTGACGCCTTCGCGACGGCCTACGTCGTCGCGCGCGGCGCGGGCTTCGCGCCGGTCGGCGCGGCCCGGCGCGCGACGTCGCTCGTCGCCGCGCTGCTCAGGGGATGATCGCGCTCGTCCGCACCGCCGCCGGAGCGTTCGCGGTCGACCTGGACGACGGGAACGTCGAGCCGTGGGCGGGCGAGGTGACACCGCCGGCCGCGCCGAGGCTGAACCTGCCGCGCCTCGTCGCGGCGGCGGCGGCCGGCTCGACAGTGGTCACGGTCGTCGACACGAAGCCGCCGCTGGTCGTCTCGCACGACGCGGGCGTGACGTGGCGCGAGTCGGGGCGCGGCCTGCCGC
>CAZBYA010000015.1:37452-42396 GCA_964496175.1 uncultured Gaiellales bacterium
GTCGTCTCGCACGACGCGGGCGTGACGTGGCGCGAGTCGGGGCGCGGCCTGCCGCCGGGCCGCGCGGTCGCGATCGCTGCCGACGACCCGGACACGATCGTCTACGCGGCGCGCAACCGCCTCTACGTGTCGCGTGACGGCGGCGTCTTCTGGCACGCGCTCGACGCCGAGCTGCCGGAGATCGAGGCGGTCGACCTCGGCTAGAGCTGGAACTCGCCGCGCGCGACGACCACGGCGGAGCCGCCGACGACGACGCGCTCGAGCCGCTCCGCCGTCCCCTCCGCGCGCGCATAGAGCGTCGACGGCCGTCCGACCTCGGCACCCTGCGCGATCTCGATCTCGTCGCCGAAGGCGATGCGGCCGTGCCGCGCCAGGTGCACGGCGAGCGGCCCGGCGGCGGAGCCGGTCGCGGGATCCTCGGCGACGCCGTGCGCCGGCGCGAACATGCGCGTCTTCCAGGACGCGCCGTCGACGTGCGCGAAGCAGTTGACGCCGTCGGTGGTCGCGGCCTCCAGCGCGGCGAAGTCGGGGCGGAGCGCCGCCACCGCCTCGGGCGAGTCGAGCTGGAGGTAGACGTGTCCGGGCCCGAGGTCGTAACGCTCGACCGGCAGCAGCGAGCCCTCGACGCCGAGCGCGGCGAAGAGCGGCGCCGGATCGGCGACCGCCTCCCAGCGCGGGAGCGGCTGCTCCATCCGCCCGAAGACGATCTGGGGCCCCTCGCGCTCGAGCTCGACGGGGACGACGCCGACGCCCGTCTCGAGGCGGATCACGATCCGCTGGAGCGGTCCCCCGAGCACGAACGCGCTGCCGAGCACCGGATGGCCGGCGAAGGGCAGCTCGTTCGCAGGCGTGAAGATGCGGATGCGCACGTCCGCGTCCTCCACCGTCGGCGGCAGGACGAACACCGTCTCCGACAAGCTCAGCTCGCGCGCGAGCTCCTGCATCGTCGGTTCGTCGAGGTCGCGCGCGTCGGTGAACACGGCGAGCTGGTTGCCGGCGAGCGGCCGGTCGGTGAAGACGTCGCAGACGACGTAGCGGAAGCGGCGCACGGCAGTGTCAGTCAAGCAGAAGGGCCCCACCCTAGAATCGCCGGGCGATGCGGATCTGCCTGATGCTGGAGGGCCAGGAAGGCATCTCCTGGGAGTCCTGGGTGGCGCTCGCCCGGGCGGCCGAGGAGGCGGGGCTCGACGGGCTGTTCCGCTCCGACCACTACGGCTCGATCGTCCGCGGCGGCCCGAGCGGCGCGCTCGACGCGTGGGCGACGCTGGCGGCGCTCGCGGCGGTGACCGAGCGCATCCGTCTCGGCACGCTCGTCTCGCCGGTCACGTTCCGCCCCGCCTCGGTGCTCGCGAAGAACGTCGTCACCGTCGACCACGTCTCGGGCGGCCGCGTCGAGCTCGGCATCGGCGCGGGCTGGTACGAGTGGGAGCACGCGGCCTACGGCTTCCGCTTCGGCACCGCAGGGGAGCGGCTCGACGAGCTCGAGCGGCAGCTCGCCGAGATCCACCGGCAGTGGGACGAGGGGTCGGACGCGTGGCCGAAGCCGGTGCAGCGGCCGCGACCGCCGATCATCGTCGGCGGCTCCGCGAAGCCGCGCACCGTCGCCGCCGCCGTCCGGTTCGCGGACGAGTACAACACCGTCTTCCCGACCGTCGAGGAGGCGCGCGAGCGCCGCCGGGCGGTCGACAAGGCGGCGCGCGCCGCCGGGCGCGAGCCGCTGCGGTTCTCCCTGATGACGGGCTGCGTCGTCGGGCGCGACGAGGCGGAGGTGGGCGACAGGGTCGCCGCCTGGCGGGAGCGCACGGGGCGCGACGAGGGGTCGCCGCCGCTCGCGGGCACGGTCGAACAGGTGGCGGAGCGGCTCTCCGAGTACGAGGCCGTGGGCGTGGAGCGCGCGATGCTCCAGCACCTCGTGCACGACGACGTCGAGATGGTCGCGCTGCTCGGCGAGCTCGCCGCGTACGCTGCGGGCTGATGCGCCTCTTCCTCGTCCGCCACGCCGAGGCGGCGCCCGGCGAGCCGGACGCGCTGCGCCCGCTGACGCAGGCCGGCCGCGAGACCGCGCGCCGGCTCGGCGAGCGCCTCAAGCACGAGCGGCCGGAGGCGGTGCTCTCGAGCCCGTTGCTGCGGGCGCGTGAGACGGCCGAGCCGATCGCGCGTGCGGCGGGCGTCGACGCGGTGCCCGACGAGCGGCTCGCGCCGGGCGCGACGGTCGAGACCGTCCGGGCGGCGGTCGAGGGACGCGGCGCGACGGTCGTGGCCGTGGGCCACCAGCCCGACTGCGGCGAGATCGTGCTGGAGCTGACCGGGCGGGAGGTCGCGTTCGCGCCGGGCGCCGTGGTCGAGGTCGAGCTGTGAGCGCGGTCAACGTGCGCGGTCTCACGAAGAGCTACGGCGGGCACGAGGCGCTGCGCGGGATCGAGTTCGCGATCGAGCCCGGCGAGGTCTTCGGCCTGCTCGGCCCGAACGGCGCCGGCAAGACCACCACGGTCGAGATCCTCGAGGGCTACCGCGACCGCGACGCCGGGACGGTCGAGGTGCTCGGCCTCGACCCGCAGCGTGCCGGCCGTGCCTGGCGCGAGCGCGTCGGCGTCGTGCTGCAGTCGTCGTCGCTCTACCCACAGCTGACGGTGCGCGAGAGCCTCGCCGTGTTCGCCGGCTACTACACGGCGCCGCGCGACCCCGACGAGGTCGTTCAGATCGTCGGCCTGACCGAGAAGCGCGACGCGCGCGTGCGCACGCTCTCGGGCGGGCAGAAGCGGCGGCTCGACCTCGGGCTCGCGCTGGTCGGCGACCCGGAGCTGATCTTCCTCGACGAGCCGACGACGGGCTTCGACCCCGGCGCGCGCCGCAACGCGTGGGAGACGATCCGCAACCTGCGCTCGCTCGGCAAGACCGTCCTGCTGACGACGCACTACCTGGATGAGGCCGAGCAGCTCGCCGACCGCGTCGCCGTGCTGCGCGACGGCCGCATCGTGCGCGAGGGCTCGCCGTCGGAGCTGACGGGCGGCGCGGTCGCGACCGAGATCCGCTACCGCCGCGACGGCGAGGACGTCGTCGAGCAGACGAGCGAGCCGACGCGGCGCCTGCACGAGCTGACCGCCGAGGCGCTCGCGCGCGGCGAGGAGCTCGAGGGGCTGGAGGTGCGGCGGCCGACGCTCGAGGACGTCTACCTGGAGCTCACCGGCGAATGAGGCTCTTCCTGCACGAGCTCAGGACGGAGCAGACGCTGTTCTGGCGGAACCGCGAGGCGGCGTTCTTCACCTTCTTCCTGCCGGTGATCTTCTTCCTGATCTTCGGCTCGATCTACGGCAACACGCACATCACGAAGGAGCACCTGCGCGCCGCGCCGTTCCTCGAGGCGGGGATGATCGGCTACGGCGTCGCGGCGACCGCGTTCGCGGGCCTCGCGATCACGATGGTCGTGCGGCGCGAGAGCGGCGTGCTGAAGCGCGTGCGCGCGACGCCGCTGCCGCCGCTCGCCTACCTGGTCGCCGTGCTCGTGTCGACGTTCCTCGTCTTCCTCGTCCAGGCGGTCGCGATCGTCGCGATCGGCCGGCTGCTCTTCTCGGTCGCGCTGCCGCACCGCCCGCTCTCGCTGCTGGCGGCGCTCGTGATCGGCGCCGGCGCGTTCGCGGCGATGGGGCTCGGGCTGACCGGCGCCGTCCGCTCGGCGGAGGGCTCGTCGGCGGTCGTCAACTTCGTGTACCTGCCGATGGCGATCATCTCCGGCACGTTCTTCACGCCGAAGGACTACCCGGCGTTCCTGCGCTGGGTCGCCGACGTGCTGCCGCTGACGTGGTTCACGCAGCTGACCCGAGACGTGATGGTGCGCGACCACCACCTCTGGTCGGAGGCGGAGGCGGTCGGGATCGTGCTGCTGTGGGGCGCGATCGGGCTGGTCGCGGCCGTGCGGGGATTCCGCTGGCAGCCTCGGGATACGTGACGGGCGAAACCCGCGCGAGCCGTTTCCCGTTCTCTCTTCGATGGACTCCACGATCGCCTTCCCCGTGCACGGGCGCGAGCCGCCCGCGATCGAGGTCCGCGTCAATTTCGGCGTCTTCGCGGGCCGGGCGGCGACACCCGCCGAGATCGACCGGCTCGCCGAATGGCTGCTCGACGAGGTCGAGGACGTCTCGATCATCGCCGAGGAGCGCCACGAGATCGACGCGCACGGTGAGGCGTCCGTGCACCAGGTCGTCGTCGAGGTGACGGACGGCGTGCCGACGGGCGAGGCGCGCGACGAGCTGGAGCGGCGGCTGCTCGAGCGTGCGGAGCTCTGGGCGAAGCAGTGCATCGCCGAGCGCCACGCCGACGTCGCGGAGCTCTAGGCCCGCCTCGCCACCTGGCTCGAACCAGGTTCGAGCGTGGGCATCGCGGACGCCGTGTCGAGAGAACGGGGCGCCACCGCGGTCGGCCGGTGGCGCCCCGTGTCTCGAGCAGCCGTCAGCGCAGGTCGGGAAGGACCTGCGTTCCCTCTTGCTGGACGGCCCGGAGTGCGCGCGGGTTGAGGCCGAGCAGCTGCAGGATCGTCGGTGCGACCTGCGTCGTCCCGACCGACTGCCCGTTCGCGGCCGGCTTCACCGTTCCCGGCGCGTAGACGAGAATCGGGACGCTGCGGTCGGCGGGGTTGTCGCCGCCGTGCTCGGCGATCTTCTTGCCGCCCGTGTAGACGACACCGATCTGCACGCGGCCGAACACGTCCGGATACCGCGGATCGGAGTACGGCACGCCGAAGAAGTCGGCGGCCTCGTGACCCGAGTAGACCTGCGCCAGGCCCGAATGCGCGACCTGCTCGGTACCGCGGTTGACGCCGTCGTTGCTGTAGAGAACCGCGGTGGCACTGTGGTTCCAGAGGTAGCTCTTGACGAAGTCGGCGGCGCTCTGCGTCTTGACCGACAGGTAGCTCTGCCAGAGGTCGTCGTCGGTGCCGGCAACGATCAG
>CAZBYA010000016.1:0-41874 GCA_964496175.1 uncultured Gaiellales bacterium
GCCCTCTTCCACGACATCGGCAAGATCGGGATCCCGTCCGAGATCCTGCGCAAGCCGGGCCCGCTCACCGACGACGAGCTGCGGATCGTCAGGGAGCACCCCGAGCTCGGCGAGCGGATCCTCGCCCCGATCGACCGCCTCGCCGACGTGCGCCCGATCGTGCGCGCCTGCCACGAGCGCTGGGACGGCCTCGGCTACCCGGACGGCAAGGCAGCCCACGAGATCCCGGTCGAGTCGCGCATCGTCCTCGTCTGCGACGCGTTCCACGCGATGGTCACCGACCGCCCGTACCGCCGCCGCCTGCAGGCCGAGGAGGCGGTGCGCCGGCTGCGCGAGGCGTCCGGCACCCAGTTCGACCCCGGCGTCGTGGACGCGTTCGTGCAGCTCTACGAGGCCGACGCGGTGCTGCCGCTCGCGTAGCGGCCCCGCGGGTCCTCGAGGCGGCGGATCGTGCAGACGTCCTCGAAGCCGAGCCGCTTCAGGATCGGGTAGGACGTGTCGGGCAGCGCCTCGACGACGAACCCGGGTGTGCCGCGCGCGACGGCATCGTCCCAGCGGGCCCGGACGAGCGCGCGGTAGACGCCGCGGCCGCGCGCCCACGGCAGGACGGAGCCGGCGATCAGGAAGACGCCGCGGTCGGAGTAGATCGAGCGGCCGACGCCCGCGGGGCGGCCGTCCAGGCGTGCGAGGAAGGTGGCGGGGACGCCGGCCGCCTGGGCGGCCTCGAACTCCAGCTTCAGGTGCGGGCGCTGCGCCTCCTGCCGCTCCCGCGGCGTCTCGAAGACCTCCCACTGGAGCTCGGTCGCGGCCACGAACTCCTCGAACGTCTCGACCCGCGCGACCTCGACGTCCGCCGCGCCTGCGGGCTCGCGGACGCACGCGAGCGCGTGCAGCGTGTGGCCGTCGTCGGGCCGTCGGAAGCCGAGCCGCAGCAGGCGGTCGTGCAGGTCGGCCGGCTCCGCGTCCGGGTCGATCCACCAGAAGATCGACTTCTCCGCCGGCACGAGCGCGCGCGCCTCCTCGACGAGCGCCTCCACCTCGCCCGCGTCGACGCGGACGCCCGCGACGCCGGCCCACACGGTGCCCTGGACGATGCAGCGGCGCCCGTCGTCGTCGCGGTGCACGTCGTGCGACAGGCGCGTGTAGCGGTCGGGGACCTGCGCGAACTCGCGCAGCTCGCGGCTCAGCACGTCGCGGGGTCGCCGAGGATCTCGTGCTCCGCGACGCGCTCGAAGCCGAGACGCTCCAGGATGGGCCGCGACATCGCGCCGGCCTGCACGCAGAGCCCCCCGAAGCCCTGCGCGACGGCATCGTCCCAACGGGCACGCACGAGCGCGCGATAGACACCGCGGCCCCGCGCTTCCGGCCGCACGCCGCCGCCGAGCAGGAGCCCGCCCGGCGTGCCCGCGTCGAGGAGCATGCGTGCGGTCCCGACGGCGCGCCCGTCGAGGTACGCGAGGTAGACGAGCGTGTCGCGGCTCGGATCGCCGGTCTCGACGCCGAACGCCGAGGCGGAGACGGCGTTCGCGATCTGTAGCTCGTCCGACGTGCGGGCGCGTCGCACCTCGATGCCGTCCACTGCGGGCGGCTCCGAGTCGAGCGCGAGCGACGTGTGGTGGTCGTCGGTGACGAGGCCGTGCGCGACGAGGCGATCGACGAGGTCGCGTGGCGTTGCCGAGCTCGAGACGTTCCAGGTGACGCGACGGCGGCCGTGCTCGGCCGAGAGGGCGCGCACCTCGCGCAACGTCTCGGCGACCGATTCGGCGTCGAGCCGGACGCGCGACACCTGCGTCCAGGTCGGCGACGGCCCCCAGAGCAGGCAGTACCGCTCCGTGAGGATCCGCTCGAACCCGCTGCCCAGGTCGAGCTCGCCCCACGCAGCGGGCTCCTCCGCGAACTCCCTAAGCGCAGAACTCGTCGGCAACCGAGAGCGCGTCGTCGAGGATCTCGAGCCCCTCCTCGAGCTCGCCGCGCGTGATCGTCAGCGGCGGGCAGCACATGACCATGTTCCAGTGGGTCATCAGGTACAGGCCCCGCTCGAGCGCGCGCTTCATGAGCGCCGCGACCGGCTTCGCCGCCTCGCCGCCGCCGTTGAACGGCACCAGCGGCTCGCGCGTCGCGCGGTCCTTGACGAGCTCGAGGCCCCAGAAGCAGCCGAGGCCGCGCACGTCGCCGATCGACGGGTGACGTTCCTGGAGCCTGGCGAGGCCGCTCCGGAAGACCTCGCCCATCGCGGCGGCGTTCTCGACGATCCCCTCTTCCTGGAACGCCTCGATCGACGCGACCGCCGACGCGCACGCGAGCGGGTGGCCGCTGTACGTGAGGCCGCCGGCGAAGAACTTGTCGCGCACCCACTGCGCGATGTGCTCGCGCACGATCATCGCGCCGAGCGGCACGTAGCCGGAGTTGATCCCCTTCGCGACGGTCATGATGTCCGGCACGACGTCCCAGTTGTCGACGCCGAACCACTTGCCGGTGCGGCCGAAGCCGGCCATCACCTCGTCGCAGATCAGCAGGATCCCGTGCCGGTCGCAGACCTCGCGGATCGACTGCAGGTAGCCGTCCGGCGGAACGATGATCCCGTTCGTCCCGGTGACCGTCTCGAGGATCACGGCGGCGACGGTGTGCGCGCCCTCGTACTGGAGGATCTCCTCCAGGTGCGGCGCGCCCGTGCACACGGGGCACGGGTCGGGATGGCCCGCAGGGCAGCGGTACGTGTACGGGTCGAACATGCGGACGATGCCGGGCAGCCCGGGCTCGGCGGCCCAGCGGCGCGGGTCGCCCGTGAGCGTGATCGCGCCGGCCGTCGCCCCGTGGTAGGAGCGGTAGCGCGCGATCACCTTGTGGCGGCCCGTGTACCAGCGCGCGAGCTTGATCGCGTTCTCGTTCGCCTCGGCGCCGCCGTTCGTGAAGAAGCTCAGCGAGAGGTCGCCAGGCGTCACCTCGGCGAGCAGCTTCCCGAGGCGGGATCGCGACTCCGTCGCCATCGGCGGCCCGATCGTCGCCAGCCGCTCGGCCTGGTCCTTGATCGCCTGCACGACCTTCGGGTGCGAGTGCCCGATCGAGACGTTGACGAGCTGCGACGCGAAGTCGAGGTACGCCTTGCCGTCGTAGTCGTAGAAGTAGCGGCCGTCCGCGCGCTCGACCGCGATCGGGTTGATCGCGTCCTGCACGCTCCACGAGTAGAGGACGTAGCGCTTCGCGTCCTCGACGATCTGCCTGCCCAGCTCGATGTTCGTCTCTGTCGTCGCCATGCGCCCGATCCTACGCGTCGGGCGGCGGCCGTTGGGGCGGGTTTTCCCGCACAGACGGGTCCTCGTAGAGGCGGACGTCGCCGTACGCCCGGAAGCCGAGCCCCGCGAGGATCGGCGCCGACATCGCGCCCGCCTGCACCACCAGCAGCGGCGCCCCGCGCGCGACGGCGTGGTCCCAGCGCGCGCGCACGAGCGCCCGGTAGACGCCGCGGCCCCGCGCCTCGGGGAGCACCGCGCCGCCCATCAGCGCGACGCCGCCGTCCAGGTCGATCGCGCGGCAGAAGCCGACGCGGCGGCCCTCGACGAGCGCGACGAAGTGGTGGACCGGCCCGCGAGGGTCGAACCGCCCGGGCTCCGAGGCGGCGCGCGCCGCGCGCTCCTCGGCCGGGACGTCCCAGACCTCCCACTCGACCTCGAGCGACTCGAGCTGCTCGTCGAGCGTCTCGATCCGTCGCACCTCGACCGCCGGCGCCGCGGGCGGCTCGACGTCGCACGTCATCCCCGTCAGCACCGGCTGCACCTCGTCCGGCACGAGGCCCGCCGCGAGCAGCCGCTCCCCGAGGTCGGCGGGCGTCGCCGACCAGCCGACCCACCATTCGAGCGAGGACAGGCCGCGCCGGCGCGCCTCCGCCCGCGTCCAGTCGACCGCCGCCTCGACGTCGGCGAGGCGGACGCGGTGCACGGCGCCCCGGTGCTCGCCCGCCTCGAAGACGAAGCCGCCGCGGTCGAGCATGTCGAAGCCGGGCCGCGGCAGCAGGTGCACCGCGGTGTCCTCGGCGAGCTCCTCCAGCGACGCGGCCACGCTACGCTCTTCCTACCACGCGAAGAGGAGCCCCCAGATGACCGTCACCGCCGTCAAGCCGATCAACCACTGGATCTCGGGCGAGCCGTACGAAGGCCGCTCCGGGCGCACCGGGCCGGTCTACAACCCGGCGACCGGTGAGCAGACCGGGGAGGTCGACTTCGCGTCGGTCGAGGAGGTCGACGCCGCCGTCCAGGCCGCCAGGGCGGCGTTCCCGGCGTGGCGCGCGCTCTCGCTCGCGAAGCGGGCCGAGCTGCTGTTCGCGATCCGCGAGCTCGTGCACGAGCGGCGCGAGGAGATCGCGAAGCTGCTGACGGCCGAGCACGGCAAGGTCTTCTCCGACGCGATGGGCGAGGTGACGCGCGGGCTCGAGGTGATCGAGTTCTGCTGCGGCATCCCGCACCTGCTGAAGGGCGGCATGACCGAGCAGGCCTCGACGGGCGTCGACGTCTACTCGATCCGCCAGCCGCTCGGCGTCGTCGCCGGCATCACGCCGTTCAACTTCCCCGCGATGGTCCCGATGTGGATGTGGGCGCCGGCGATCGCGTGCGGCAACACCTTCGTGCTGAAGCCGTCGGAGAAGGACCCGTCGGCCTCCGTCTACACCGCGGAGCTGCTGCGCGAGGCCGGCGTCCCGGACGGCGTCTTCAACGTCCTCCACGGCGACAAGGTCGCCGTCGACGCGCTGCTCGAGCACCCAGATGTGGCGGCGATCTCGTTCGTCGGCTCGACGCCGATCGCGAAGTACGTCTACGAGACCGCGACGAGGACGGGCAAGCGCTGCCAGGCGCTCGGCGGCGCCAAGAACCACATGGTCGTGCTGCCCGATGCCGACATCGACATGGCGGCCGACGCGGCCGTCTCCGCCGCCTACGGCTCGGCCGGCGAGCGCTGCATGGCCGTCTCGATGGTCGTCGCGGTGGGCGACGTCGCCGACCCGCTCGTCGAGGCGATCAAGCAGCGGATCCCGAACGTCAAGGTGGGCGACGGGATGGAGCCCGGCAGCGAGATGGGCCCGCTGATCACGCGCGAGCATCGCGACAAGGTCGCCGCGTACATCGACGCCGGCGAGGGCGAGGTCGTCGTCGACGGCCGCGAGAGCTGCCCGGCCGACGGCTTCTTCCTCGGCGCGACGCTGATCGACCACGTCACGCCGGAGATGAAGAGCTACCGCGACGAGATCTTCGGGCCCGTGCTCGGGGTCACGCGGGTCGGCACCTACGAGGAGGCGCTCCGGCTCGTCAACGAGAACCCGTACGGGAACGGCACCGCGATCTTCACCCGCGACGGCGGCGTCGCCCGGCAGTTCCAGTTCGACGTGCAGGTCGGGATGGTCGGCGTCAACGTGCCGATCCCGGTGCCCGTGGCGTACTACTCGTTCGGCGGCTGGAAGGCGTCCCTGTTCGGCGACCGGCACATCTACGGCCCCGAGGGGATCGACTTCTACACCCGCACGAAGGTGGTGACGTCGCGCTGGCCCGACCCGGCCACCTCGAGCGTCGACCTGGGCTTCCCGCAGACCCGGTAGCCGTTTCAACCGACATGTTTGTCTTTTGCGAGCCGTGGGGTACACGGTTCGCGATGGACGACCGCGAAGCGACGAACCAGGCCGCCCAGGAGCACATCGAGCGGCTCCGGCGGCGCCTCGCGGACGGCCGGGCGGAGATCGCCCGCCAGCACGGCGTGCTCACGGAGAACCGGGAGCACATCGAGGGGATGTGGGCGTGGCTCGAGCAGAGCCACGCCCAGGAACCCGAGGACTAGGCGGTCGCGAGCTCCGCGGGCGCCGGCTCCGGCTGGAGCGGCTCGCGGAACCGCGAGCGCCGGACGAAGCGGCCGCTGCCGGCCTGCGCGAGCAGCCGGTCGCCCTCGACGATCACCTCGCCGCGGCGCAGGACGAGCTCCGGTGAGCCGACGACCTCGGTGCCCTCGAAGATGTTGATGTCGCACGCGGAATGGTGCGTCTGCGCCGAGATCGTGTGCCGCTTCTCCGGGTCGAAGATCACGACGTCGGCGTCGCTGCCCGGCGCGATCGTCCCCTTCTTCGGGTACATCCCGAACAGCTTCGCCGGGTTCGTCGACAGGAGCTCGACCATCCGGTTCAGCGAGATGCGGCCCTCGCGGACGCCGAAGTGGTGCACCATGTGCAGCCGGTTCTCCATCCCGACCGCGCCGTTCGGGATCGCGCGGAAGTCGTCCTTGCCGAGGAGCTTCTGCTCCTTCGTGTAGGCGCAGTGGTCGGTCGAGATCGCCTGCAGGTCGTTCGTGCGCACCGCGTCCCACAGGATCGGCTGGTTCTTCTTGGGCCGCGGCGGCGGGGTGTACACGTAGTTGCCGGCCTCGAAGCCGTCCAGGCGCTCGAGGAACGTCGTGTCGACGAAGAAGTACTGGGTGCACGTCTCGCCCCACACGTCCCAGCCCTTCGCGCGCGCCAGCCTGATCGGCTCGAGCGACTCCTCGCACGACACGTGCACGACGTACAGCGGCGCGCCCGCGACACGCGCGAGCTGGATCGCGCGGTTCGTCGCCTCGCCTTCCGTCTCCGGCGGGCGCGTCAGCGCGTGGTAGATCGGCGCCGTGTTGCCGGCGGCGATCGCATCCGCCATCAGCACCTCGATCGCGTCGCCGTTCTCGGCGTGCACCATCACGCACGCGCCGGTCCGCGCGGCGACCTGCATCACGCGGAAGAGGTCCTCGTCCCAGATGCGGAGCGAGTCGTTGTACGCCATGAAGAGCTTGTACGAGGAGACGCCGTGCTCCTCCGGCAACGTCGCGAGCTCCTCGAGGCTGCCGCTCTGCAGGTCGGTGACGATGATGTGGAAGCCGTTGTCGATGATCGCCTTGCCGTCGCGCTTGGCGTGCCAGGCCTCGAGCGCCTCGTTGAAGGTCTGGCCCTTCGCCTGGATGCAGAAGTCGACGTGCGTGGTCGTGCCGCCGAAGGCCGCGGCGACGTGCCCGTGGTAGAAGTCGTCGACGGTCGTCTTGCCGCGCCACGGCATCTCGAGGTGCGTGTGCGGGTCGACGCCGCCCGGCAGGACGTACTTGCCGGCCGCGTCGATCACCCGGTCGGCGGCCACGTCGAGCGACTCGCCGATCAGGCTGATCCGCTCGCCCTCGATGAAGACGTCGGCGACGACGTCGTCGGCGGCGGTGATCACGCGGCCGCCCTTGATCAGCACGGACATGGCGCTCCTTTCTCGTACGACCCCGGAACCCGGCCCGCACGCGGGCGGGCCAGGCTCCGGAGTGTAGTTCCGCCTACTTCCCGCCCGCGGTCACGTGCACGGTCAGGGGCTTGTAGCCCTTGCCGTAGACGTCCTGCTTGGCGGCCTTCAGGCCCTTGATCGCCGCAGCGGCGAGGTCGGTGCGGTACGCGCCCGACGGGGCCTTCTTGATCACGCCGAACTGCTGCGCGATGTGCGCGGTGCGGGCGAAGTCGGCCTTGTTCATCAGGCCGATGCCGCTGGCGTTCGGCCAGATCAGCTTGTTGATCTCGTTCATCATCCAGGTCTGGTGGCCCTTCGGCAGGGTCGGCCCGGCCTGGAGCGTGAAGTTCACGCACTGCGACGCGTGATCGCGGCAGTAGATCCAGCCCTCGAGCGACGCGCCGATGAAGCGCTCGGCGATCTGGTCGTTCGCCGCGCTCTTCAGCCAGCTGCCGGTCGAGAAGATGCCGTCCTCGAGCATCCCGGTGCCGACCGACTGCATCTTGATCACGTTCAGGTCGGAGAGCTGGAACAGCTTCCCGGTCTTCGGGTTCTTCGACTCGAGCACCTGCGCCAGCTCGTTGTAGGTCATCGCCGAGGCGGCGTCGACCTTGTGGCTCAGGAAGAGACCCATGTCGAACGGCTGCTGGACGATCGTCACGCCCTTGCCGGCGTTCGGGTCCATGCCGTACTTCGTGAGGGCCGCGAACAGCTCGAACTGGTTCCCGCCGAGCCAGTTGGCGACCTTCTTGCCCTTCATCTTCGCGATCGAGTCGATGCCCGAGCTCTTCCAGGTGATCTCGGTCATCCCCGAGCGTGCGAACACCTGCGCGATGTTGACGAGGTCGGTGCCCTTGTCGCGCGCCGACAGGAGGCTCGGCAGCCAGTCGATGCCGAACTGCGCCTGCCCGGAGGCGACGACCTGCTCCGGGATGATGTCCGGGCCGCCCGACTTGATCGTCACGTCGAGGCCGGCCGCCTTGTAGAAGCCCATGTCGGCGGCGGCGTAGTAGCCCGCGAACTGCGCCTGGGGCACCCACTTCAGCTGGAGCGTCACCTTCGTCAGGCCTGCCTTCGGCGCAGCCGACGCGTGCGTGGCCACGGCCGCCGCGGTGGCGACGGCAACGGCTGCCGCCAGCAGCACGCTCACGACCCAGCGCTTCCTCATGCACTTCCCCTTTCCGTTCGGTGTCCTGGAGGGTTGCCGGCGATTCTGACGCGAACCGGCGCGAATTACGAGTCCCGCGACTCGGGCGTCCAGCGGACGACCAGCCGCTCCCCGACGACGACCGCGGCGTAGAGCGCGATCCCGAGCAGCGAGGCGACCAGGATCCCGGCCCAGGCGGTCCGGAAGTCGAGGATCTGCGCGTCGGAGCGGATCAGGACGCCGAGGGCGCTGTAGGAGCCCCCGAAGTACTCGCCGACGACGGCGCCGATCATCGCCAGGACGCTCGCCACCTTGAGCGCGGTGAAGACGAACGGGAGGGCGGTCGGCACCCGCACCCGCCGCCAGATGGTGAAGCTCGAGGCCGCGTACGAGTTCATCAGCTCGATCTCGCGGGGGCTCGCGCTCTGGAGCCCGCGCAGCGTGTTCACCATCACCGGGAGGAAGCAGAGCACCCCCGCGATCGCCATCTTCGAGTGGGGCGAGAGCGGGTCGAACCAGGCGTTGAAGATCGGCGCGAAGGCGATGATCGGGATCGCGTTGGCGGCGATCGCGATCGGCATCAGCGCGGAGCCGAGCGTCTTCCAGCGGCCGATCAGGGTCGCAGCCGCCATCCCGGCGAGCGAGCCGCCGACGAAGCCGCCGAGCGCCTCCTTGAACGTGTACCAGCCGGCGGGCCAGAGCGAGTGGCGCTGGTTCCAGAAGGCGGAGACGATGTCGCTCGGCTTGGGCAGCAGGAACTGCTGCACGTGGAAGGCGGCGATCAGCCCCTGCCAGAGCCCGATCGCGGCGGCGAAGACGACCACCGCCGGCACCCACTCGCGCGCCTGCCGGCCGAGCCGCCGTCCCATCCCCGGCGAGACGCCGGTGACGACGAGACCGCTCATTCGAGCGCGGCCTCCTCCTCGGGCAGCAGGTGCTCGCCGCGGCGGCGCAGGAGCTCGCGCACCTGCGTCACCAGCTCGAAGAAGCGCGGCTCCTCGCGGGTCTCGACGCTGCGCGGGAACGGCAGGTCGATGTCCACCGTGCCGGCGATCCGCCCCGGGCGCGGGCTCATCACGACGACGCGGGTCGAGAGGAACACCGCTTCGGAGATCGAGTGCGTGACGAAGACGACGGTCGAGCCGAGCTGCTCCCAGATCGAGAGGAGCTCCAGGTTCAGGCGCTCGCGCGTCATCTCGTCGAGCGCGCCGAACGGCTCGTCCATCAGCAGCAGCGCCGGCTCGAACGCGAGCGCGCGGGCAATCGAGACCCGCTGCTGCATGCCGCCGGAGAGCTGCCACGGGTGGTGGTCGGCGAACCCGCCGAGCTCCACCAACTCGAGCATCCGGTCGACGCGCTCCTTGCGCTTCGCGCGGTCCCAGCCGAGCAGCTCGAGCGGGAGCGCGATGTTCTTGGTGACGGTGCGCCAGTCGAAGAGGACGGAGTCCTGGAAGACGATCCCGTAGTCGCGGTCGATCCGCGCCTGCCGCGCCGTCTTGCCGTTGACCGTCACGGTCCCCTGCGTCGGCTCGACGAGGTCGCCGATCACCCGCAGCAGCGTCGACTTGCCGCAGCCGGAGGGGCCGATCAGCGAGACGAACTCGCCGGGCCCCAGGGTCAGCTCGATCCCCTCCAGCGCCTTCACGTTCCCGCGCGCGAAGGTCTTCGAGAGGCCGCGGACCTCGACGACGTTGCCGCGCTCGCTCATGCGACGTTCTCCGGGGCGCGCCGGACGACCGCTTTCTCGGCGGCCACCACGGCGACGAAGAACACGATGCCGACGAGCGCGGCGACGATGTTCGTCGCCCACAGCTCCTGCGGCTCGATCGAGTAGTACTGGTTGAAGTTCAGGATCGCGCCGCCGAGGCCCGACTGGAGGCCGGACGGCAGCTCGCCGATGATCGCGCCGACGACGCTGGCCGTCGCGGCGACCTTCAGGGCCGAGAAGACGTACGGCATCGACGCGGGCACGCGCAGCTTCCAGAGCACCCGCCACGGGCTCGCCGCGTACGTGCGCATCAGCTCGAGCGCGCGCGGGTCGGCGGAGCGCAGCCCGCGCAGCGTGTTGATCGCGACCGGGAAGAAGGTCAGGTAGGCGGCGATCACGGCGACGGAGCCCCAGCCCTGGAGGCTCGCCGGCAGCTTGGGGTTGACCCAGACGACGACCATCGGCGCGATCGCGAGGATCGGGATCGTCTGGCTGGCGACGATGTACGGCAGGAAGCCGCGCGTCAGCAGGCGCGAGTGGACGAGGACGATCCCGATCGCGAAGCCGACCACGGCGCCGAGCGCGAAGCCGGCGAGCGCCTCCTTCGCGGTGAAGAGCGACTTGTGGAAGAGGATCGTCCCGAGCGCGGGCTGGTTCACCTGGGCCGGCTGCCAGAGCGCGTGCAGGATCACCCACACGTGCGGCATCGACGTGTCGTCGACCGTGAACGGCCACGTCCAGCCGGTCGTCGCCCAGACCCAGTGCCAGAGCTCGTAGACGCCGACCAGGAAGGCGAGGACGACGGCGACGGCGACGGCGCGGCGGGCGGCGAAGGCGGTCGTCCTCACGTGCTTCCTTCTATCACGCCGGTTTAGGATCGGCGATATGGGCCTCGACCCCGCCCGCACGGTCGCCGAGCTCGAGGAGCTGCGCGAGCTGACCGGCGACGACGACGGCGCGCAGCGCGTCGCGTGGACGGAGACGTGGGAGCGCGCCCGCGCGTTCCTCCGCTCGAAGCTGGAGGGGACGGGCGCAGTCGAGAAGATCGACGCGGCCGGCAACCAGTGGTTCACGCTGCGCGGCGCCTCCGACCGCACGCTGCTCTTTGGCGGGCACCTGGACTCGGTGCCGAACGGCGGCTGGCTCGACGGCTGCCTGAACGTGCTCGCGGGCGCCGAGGTGCTGCGGCGGATCGCCGCCGAGGGCGAGCCGCCCGTCACCGTCCGGCTCGTCTCCTGGGCCGACGAGGAGGGCGCGCGCTTCGGGCGCTCGCTGTTCGGCTCGTCGGCCGCGGCCGGGTCGATGCGCGATCAGGACGAGCTGCGGCAGCTCCGCGACCGCGACGGGATCGCGCTGCCGGACGCGCTCGCGGAGCACGGCGTCGAGCTCGGTAGTGCTCTTGAGGCCCGCGATCAACTCGCAGGGGCCGCCGCCTACCTCGAGCTGCACATCGAGCAGGGGCCGGTGCTCGAGTCGCTCGGCCTGCCGCTCGGCGTCGTCCTCGGCACCTTCGGTGTCGAGCGCTCCCGCGTCACCTGGCGCGGCCAGGCCGCGCACGCCGGCTCGACGCCGATGGACAAGCGGCGCGACGCGCTCGCGGGCGCCGCGAAGCTCGCGCTCTACATCCGGGAGATCGCAGCGGAGGTCGGTGGCGGCGCCGTGTGCACCTCCGGCGGCGTCGTCTGCCGGCCCGGGATCGTCACCTCGGTGGTCGAGACGGCCGAGCAGCTCCTCGACCAGCGCCACCTCGACGCCGGCGCGCTCGCGCGGATGCTCGCGATGGCGAAGGACGCGGCGGAGCGCTTCGCGGGCGAGGAGAACGTCGAGGTCGAGTGGGAGCGGATCTGGAACATCGAGCCGATCCTGTTCGACGAGGGGCTGATCGAGCTCGCCGACGAGTCGATCCGCGAGGTTGCTGGGCAGTCGCACCGGCTGCCGTCGGGGCCGCTGCACGACGCGGCGGAGGTGGCGCGGGCGGGCGTGCCGACGGTGATGGTCTTCGTCCAGAGCCTGCGCGGCCTCTCGCACACGAAGCTCGAGGACACGAAGCGCGAGCACCTCGAGCTGTCGGTGCAGGCGCTGGATCGGCTCGCGTCGAAGACGCTCGCGAACCTCGCCTCCTAGAACAGGCGGACGAGCACGGCGCCGCCGACGAGGAGCGCCACGCCGACGAGACGCAGCGGGGTCAACTTGCGCTGCGGGAAGCCGATCAGGCCGAAGCGGTCGATCAGCACGCTCGCGGTCAGCTGCGCAGCGACGAGGACGCCGAAGAACGCGGCCGTGCCGATGCGCACCGGCACCACCACCGTCGCGGTCACGTAGAAGGCGCCGAGCAGGCCGCCGACCCACGCCCACCAGGGGGCGTGCCGCGCCGAGTGGATGCCGCCGCCGCGGTAGAAGACGAGCACGACCAGCAGCAGCGCGATCGCGCCGACCGCGAACGAGATCATCGAGGCGCGCACCGGGCCGCCGGCGAAGTGGGCGAGGCGCGTGTTCACGCCCGCCTGCATCGGCAGGAAGCAGCCGGCCACGACGGCGAAGAGGAGCAGCAGGAGCCCGGTCACGCGGGCTCGGCGACGACGGGGTTGCGGAGCAGGCCGACGCCCTGCACCTCGACCTCGACGACGTCGCCCGGCGCGAGCGAGACCTTCGGGTCGCGCGCCCAGCCCACGCCCGGCGGCGTCCCCGTCAGGATCAGGTCGCCGGGCTCGAGCGTGAAGACGTTCGACGCGTAGGCGACGAGGAACGGCACGCCGAAGATCAGGTCGTCGGTGTTCCCGTCCTGCAGGACCTCGCCGTTCAGGCGCTGCACGACCCGCAGGCCGCGTCCGTCCCCGAGCTCCGACACCGGCACGAGCTCGTCGCCGAGCGCGCAGAACGTGTCGAAGCCCTTGGCGCGGGTCCACTGGCCGTCCGTGTACTGGAGGTTCCGCGCCGAGAGGTCGTTCGCGCAGCGGTAGCCGCGGACGTGCCCGAGCGCCTCGGCCTCCGGGATCCGGCGGCCGGTCACGCCGATCTCGACCGCGAGCTCCGCCTCGGCGTCGACGTGCGTTGCCTCCGGCGGCAGCACGATCGCGTCGCCGGGGCCGATCAGCGTGTTCTCCCACTTGCCGAAGAGCAGCGGCTGCTTCGGCGGCTCGTCGCCGAGCTCCGCAGCGTGCTCCGCGTAGTTCCGGCCCACGCAAATGATCTTCACCGCTCCATTCTGACGGAGTAGGCTCACGCCCATGTCGATGAGCTTCGGTGTCACAGTCCTTCCCGATCCGCCGTTCACCCGCTGGCTCGAGCTGATCCAGCTCGCCGAGCGCCACGGCTTCGAGTACGCGTGGACCTACGACTCGCACGTGCTCTGGCAGGAGTCGATCCCGCTCTTCGGCGCCGCTGCGCGCGAGACGTCGAGGATCAAGATGGGCCACTTCGTCACCAACCCGGGGACGCGCGAGCCGACCGTGCTCGCGAGCGCCTACGCGACGCTGCACGACCTCACCGACGGCCGGATGGTGATGGGCATCGGGCGGGGCGACTCCGCGCGCCGCTACATCGGCCAGCAGCCGGTGAAGGTGGCGGAGTTCGAGCGCGCGATCGCGATGATCCGCGACTTCATGAACGGCCGCGAGGTCGAGTGGAACGGCAAGCAGCTCCAGCTGAAGTGGGTACGGCCCGAGCTGCCCGAGATCCCGATGTGGGTCGCGGGCTACGGCCCGAAGGCGCTCGGCGTCGCCGGGCGCGTCGGCGACGGCGTGATCATCCAGCTCGCCGACCCCGAGATCATCTCGTGGATCATGGACACGGCGCGCAAGGCGGCCGCCGAGGCGGGACGCGACCCCTCGCAGCTCAAGTGCATCGTCGGCGCGCCGAGCCACGTCACCGACGACCTCCAGGACGCACGCGACCAGGTGCGCTGGTTCCCCGCGATGGTCTCGAACCACGTCATGGACCTGATCGAGCGCTACGGCGCCGACGGCAGCTCCGTACCGCGGGCGCTGACCGACTACGTGCAGGCGCGCAAGTTCTACGACTACAACGAGCACTCGCGCGTCGGCGCCAAGCACGGCGAGTTCGTGACCGACGAGATCTGCGACCGCTTCTGCGTGATCGGCGACACGGCGCAGATCAAGGCGAAGCTCCGCGAGCTCGAGGCCGTCGGCGTCGACCAGTTCAACATCTACCTGATGACGCACGGCCAGGAGGAGACGCTGCGCTCGTACGGGGACGACGTGATCCCCGAGTTCGGCGCCGTGCCGGCGTAGGGGTAACCGTAGGGTCGATTCGGGGGGAAACCGGATGGCGCGAGGCCCCGCGCCGCGGGTAGCCTCGGGCCCATGAACGCCAACGGGGCAGTTGTCAGCGCAAGCGGCGTCACGCGCCGCTACGGAGAGGGCGAGGCGGCGGTCGACGCCCTCCAGGGCGTGACGCTCGACGTCAGGCCGGGCGAGCTCGTCGCCGTGATGGGCCCGTCGGGCTCCGGCAAGTCGACCCTGATGCACATCCTCGCCGCGCTCGACCGGCCGACGGCGGGCACCGTGACGATCGCCGGCGAGGACGTCGGCTCGCTGAACGACGGCCAGGTCACCTTGCTCCGCCGGCAGCACATCGGCTTCGTCTTCCAGTTCTTCAACCTGCTGCCGATGCTCAGCGCCGAGGAGAACGTCCTGCTGCCGCTCTCGATCGCCGGCGAGAAGCCCGACCCCGCGTTCTTCGAGGACCTGCTGAAGCGCGTCGGCCTCGCCGACCGCCGCACGCACCGGCCTGCCGAGCTGTCGGGTGGCCAGCAGCAGCGCGTCGCGATCGCGCGTGCGCTCGTCTCGCAGCCGACCGTCGTCTTCGCCGACGAGCCGACCGGCAACCTCGACTCCAAGACCGGTCACGACATCCTCGAGCTCCTGCGGCGCTCGGCCGCCGAGCTCGGGCAGACGATGGTGATGGTCACGCACGACGCGACCGCCGCGGAGATCGCCGATCGCCTGCTCTTCCTCGCGGACGGGCGGATCGTCGAGGAGCTGCCACGCAGCCCGGCGGCCGAGATCCTGGCCGCCATGAACCGCGCCAGCGCATGACCCGCGTCGCCCTCGCAGGCCTCTTCGGGCGCAAGCTCCGCGCCGCGCTGACCGCGCTCGCGATCGTCCTCGGCGTCGCGATGGTGAGCGGCACGCTCGTCCTCACCGACTCGATCGACAAGGCGTTCAACTTCATCTACACCGACGTCCGCAAAGGCTCGGACGCGGTGATCAGCGGCAAGTCCGCGATCAACCTGACGAACGGCCAGGGGTCGTTCGCGCCGACGGTCTCGATGTCGCTGCTCGACCGAGTGCGCCGGCTGCCGGGCGTCGACGCGGCCGAGGGGAGCGCCACCGGGTCGGCGCTGCTCGTCGACCGGAAGGGCAAGGCGATCGTCTTCGGCGGCGCGCCGAACCTCGGCTTCTCGATCGCGAACGGCAACTCGCCCTTCAACCCCCTCCACCTCGTGTCCGGCACGTGGCCGCACGACGGGCAGGTCGTGATCGACAGCAACGTCGCGTCGAAGAAGCACTACGCCGTCGGCGACACGATCGGCGTGCAGGCGCGCGGCCCGGTGCAGACGTTCCGGATCGCCGGGATCGTCACGTTCGGATCGGCCTCGACCCTCGGTGGGGCGACGCTCGCCGGGTTCGACCTGCCCACCGCGCAGCGGGTCTTCGACAAGGTCGGACGGCTCGACGAGATCGCGGTCGCCGCGAAGCCGAACGTGAACGACGCGCAGCTCCTGCGCGAGATCCGCGGCATCCTGCCGGCGACCGCGCAGGTGCGGACGGGCACCCAGCAGGCGGCGCAGGACGCCAAGAACACCAACTCGTTCATCTCCTTCCTCCGCGACTTCCTGCTCGCGTTCGGCGGCATTGCGCTCTTCGTCGGCAGCTTCGTGATCGCGAACTCGCTCTCGATCACGATCGCGCAGCGCATGCGCGAGCTGGCGACGCTGCGCACCCTCGGCGCCACCCGGCGTCAGGTGCTCTGGTCGATCGTCGTCGAGTCGCTCGTGGTCGGCGCGATCGCGTCCGTCACGGGGCTCTTCCTCGGGCTCGGCCTCGCCAAGCTGCTGTTCAGGCTGTTCGACCTCGCCGGCTTCACGCTGCCGAACAGCGGCCTCGTCTTCGGCACGAGGACGATCGTGATCGCGCTCGCCGTCGGTGTCGTCGTCACCCTCCTTGCGAGCCTGCGGCCCGCGTTCCGCGCGACGCGCGTGCAGCCGATCGCCGCGGTGCGCGAGGGCGCGACGCTGCCGCCCGGCCGCTTCGCGCGCTATCGCACCGCCGGCTCGGTCCTCGTGACGGTGGCCGGCTTCGCGGCGCTCGCCTGGGGGCTCTTCGGCCCCGGCCTCGGCACGGTCGGCGTCCTCGGCTGGATGGGCGTCGGGGCGCTGCTGATCTTCTTCGGCGTGTCGATGCTCTCCGTGCGCGCGGTCGGGCCGCTCGCCTGGTCGGTCAGCCCGCCGCTCCGCTGGCTGCTGAACGCGGTGTGGCTCGCGTTCCTGTGGCTGACGCCGGCGGGCTGGCTGTACCAGCTGTACCACCGCCTCCGGTACCGCTCGTGGCCGACGTACGTCGACCGGTCGACGGCCGCGACTCTCGCCCGCGACAACGCGCGCCGCAACCCGCAGCGGACGGCGTCGACCGCCGCCGCGCTGATGATCGGCCTCGCGCTCGTGACGCTCGTCGCCGTCCTCGCCGCGGGCATCACCTCGAACTTCAAGGGCGCCGTCGACAAGATCTGGCGGAACGCGGACTACGCGATCACCGCGCAGAACAACTTCTCGCCGATCCCGACGGCGGCGGCCGACGCGGCGGCGAAGGTGCCCGGCGTCGAGGCTGTCGCAAGCGTCCGCACCGGCAACGCCGCGGCGTTCGGCTCCTCGCTCTTCGCGACCGCGGTCACCCCCAGCGGGGCGCGGATGTTCGACCTGAAGTGGCTCGGCTCGACGACGAACGAGGTGCTCGCGAGCCTCGGGGCGCGCGGCGCGTTCGTCGACAAGGGCTACGCCAAGACGCACCACCTCGGGATCGGCTCGATCGTGCTGCTCACGTTCGCGAACGGCGAGCGCGTGCCGTACACCGTCAAGGGCGTGTTCGACCCGCCCGCCGGCGGCAGCCCGTTCGGGCACGTCACGATCTCGTCGGCGTCCTGGGACGCGCACAACGCGAACCCGGAGAACCTCTACTCGTTCGTCCTGATCCGCGGCGGCGAAAGCGCGGCGAACGCGAGCGTGCTCGACCGCGCCCTCGCCGGGTTCCCGAACGCCAAGGTGCAGACGCGCCAGCAGTTCATCGACAACCAGATCTCAGGCCTGAACGCGATCCTCAACATCCTCTACGTGCTGCTCGCGCTGAGCGTGATCGTCAGCCTCTTCGGGATCGTGAACACGCTCGTGCTGACCGTGTTCGAGCGCACGCGGGAGATCGGCATGCTGCGGGCGATCGGGATGACGCGTCCGCAGGTGCGCCTGATGATCCGCCAGGAGAGCGTGATCACGGCGCTGATCGGCGGCGTGCTCGGGATCGCGCTCGGGGTGGTGCTCGCCGCGCTGCTCATCTCGCGCGTCAACTTCATCGCGTTCACGGTCCCGGTCGCGCAGCTGATCGTGTTCGCGTTGCTCGCCGTGGTGGTCGGCGTGTTCGCGGCGATCTTCCCGGCGCGCCGGGCGTCGCGGCTGAACGTCCTCGAGGCGCTCCAGTACGAGTAAGAGCCCGGCAGGAGTCCCTGCTCAGGGGCGATTCCCGGAACGCTTGTAACAGTCTGTTACTAAGTCCGGCGCGCGTCAGCGCGCCGGGGAGGGCAGCAGGCCGAACTCGCGCCCGACCGCCACGAATGCCTCGAGCGCCCGCTCCAGGTGCTCCGGCTCGAGCGCCGCGGACATCTGCACGCGCACCCGGGCCGTCCCCTCGGGCACCACGGGAAAGCCGAACCCGGTGACGAACACGCCCCGCTCGAGCAGCCGCTCCGAGAACCGGATCGCGACCGCCGTCTCGCCGAGCACGATCGGGATGATCGCCGCGTCACCCGGGATCGGCGAGAAGCCCGCGTCGACGAGCATCGACCGGAAGCGCGCCGTGTTCTCGCGGAGCCGCGCGACCAGCGACGGGTCGTCGCGCAGCAGCTCCACCGCCCGGAGAGCGCTGCACGCCACCGTCGGCGGCAGCGCGTTCGAGAAGAGCTGCGGCCGCGACCGCTGCGCCAGGTACTCGCAGACCTCCGCGGACGCCGCCACGTAGCCGCCGGCCGCGCCGCCGAGCGCCTTGCCGAGCGTGCCGGTGACGACGTCGACCTCGCCGAGCAGCCCGTAGTGCTCCGCGGTGCCCCGGCCGGTCGTGCCGAGCACGCCGACGCCGTGCGAGTCGTCGACGACGACGGTCGCACCATGGCGTCGGCCGAGCTCGACGATCTCGGGAAGGCGAGCGAGATCGCCCTCCATCGAGAACACCCCGTCCGTCACGACCAGGATCCTCTGCCCGGGCTCGCACGCCTCCAGCTCGCGCCGCAGTGCGCCGAGGTCCGAGTGCGCGTACACCGCCTTGCGCGCCGGCCTCGCCAGGCGGATCGCGTCGACGATCGACGCGTGGTTCAGCTCGTCCGACAGGATCACCGTCGACGGATCGGTCAGCGTCGGCACGAGCGCCTCGTTCGCGTTCCAGCACGAGACGTACGTCAGCGCCGCCTCGGTGCCGGAGAGCTCGGCGAGCGCGCGCTCGAGCTCGTGGTGCGGCGCGAACGTGCCGCAGATGAAGCGGACCGACGCGGTGCCGGCGCCGTACCGCCGCAGCCCTTCGATCCCCGCCTCGACGACCCTGGGGTCGTCCGCGAGCCCGAGGTAGTTGTTCGACGAGAGCACGATCACCTCGCCGCGACCCTCCATCTCGACCACCGGCCCCTGCGGCGACACGAGCGTGTTGAACCGCTTGAACGTCCCCGCGTCGCGCAGCGCGTCGAGCTCGGTCGCGAGCTGCCCGGACAGCGTCACCGGGCCGCCTCCAGGCCGACGGCGAGCTCCTCGAGCCGCAGCGCGCCCGGGTCGAGGACGATCTTGCACGCCTCGCCCGACGCGAGCTCCGCGAACGCCTGCTCGAACTCGGTGAGTGGGTACCGGTGGGTGATCAGGGGCCGCAGGTCGACGACGCCGTGCTCGAGCAGCCAGCGTGTTCGGTACCAGGTGGCGAACACCTCCCGGCCGTTGACGGCGGTCACGCGCAGGTTCTTGAAGATCAGGGACTCCGCGACATCGAGCTCGACCGGGCCGCTCGGGATGCCGAAGAGCACGACGCTGCCGCCGTTGCGGACGATCCGGAACGCGTCCTGCACCGCGGCCTTCGCGCCGGACATCTCGAACACGACGTCGAGCCCCTCGCCCTCGTTGCGCTCGCGGAACCAGGCGGCCGCGTCGCCGATGCGGTCGACGTCGACCACCTCGGCGCCGAGGGAGTGCGCCAGGCCGAGCCGGTAGGGGAGGTGGTCCGAGGCGAGCACCCGCCCGGCGCCGGAGGCGCGCGCGATCGCGATCGTGAACAGCCCGACCGGTCCGCAGCCGAGCACCGCGACCGCGCGGCCGGGCAGGTCCTGCGTCGACGTCGCGAAGACGGCATTGCCGAACGGCTCCTGGAGCGTCGCGATCTCCGGCGGCAGCTTCGAGCGGTCGTTCTGCCAGAGCACCGACTCCGGCACGACGACGTACTCGGCGAAGGCGCCGTCGCGGTCGACGCCGAGGATCTGCGTCAGCTCGCACATGTGGGCACGGCCGGTGCGGCAGTGGAAGCAGGCGCCGCAGGTGACGTGACTCTCCGCCGAGACGTAGTCGCCGGCGACGGCGGTGCGGACGTCGGCGCCGGTCTCGACGACGGTGCCCGCGAACTCGTGGCCGAGGGTCAGCGGCGGGCGGATGCGCGCCTGCGCCCAGTCGTCCCACCGCCAGATGTGCAGGTCGGTGCCGCAGACGCTGGCCGCCTCGACCCGCACGAGCACCTCGCGCGGGCCCGGCGACGGCACGGGCACCTCGTCGAGGACGAGCCCCGGCCCGGGCGCGGGCTTGCGGATCGCCCACATCGTCTCCACGCGCCGAGGATCGCGGCGTCCGCCCACGCGGCCATCGGTTCCGACGCCGATCGCCCCTAGGTAGTTCCCCCGATGCTGCGGAGACGCCGCACCCTGACGATCCCGCCATGACCCCGCCTCCGTTCAAGATCAAGGTGGTCGAGCCGATCCGCCTGGCGCCGCCGGAGGAGCGCCGCCGGGCGATCGTCGAGGCCGGCTTCAACACGTTCCTGCTCCGCTCCGACGACGTCTACGTCGACCTCCTGACCGACAGCGGCACGGGCGCCCTCTCGCAGGAGCAGCGGGCCGCGATGGAGCTCGGCGACGAGGCGTACGCCGGGTCGCGCAGCTTCTACCGCCTCGAGCGCGCGATGCGCGACGTCTACGGGTGGCGCCACCTCGTCCCGACCCACCAGGGCCGCGGCGCCGAGCACCTGCTCTCGCGCGTGCTCGTCCGCCCGGGGCAGCTCGTCCCGTCCAACCTCTACTTCACCACCTCGCGCGAGCACGCCGAGCTGGCGGGCGGGGTGTGGGTCGACGTGTCGATCCCGGAGGCCTCCGACCCGCAGTCGCAGCACCCGTTCAAGGGGAACATCGACGTCGCGAAGCTGCGCGAGCTGATCGCGCGCGAGGGCCGCGAGCGGATCGCGTTCGTGCGCCAGGAGGCATGCCTGAACATGGCGGGCGGACAGCCGTTCTCGCTCGAGAACCTGCGCGCCGTGCGCGCGCTCACGCGCGAGCACGACATCCCGTTCTTCCTCGACGGCACGCGGGCGTCGGAGAACGCGCTCTTCGTCAAGGAGCGCGAGCCCGGCCACGGCGGCCGGCCGCTGCCGGAGATCCTCGCCGAGATCGCCTCGCTCGCCGACGGCGCAGTCTTCTCGTCGAAGAAGGACCACTTCGTGCCGATCGGCGGCTTCCTCGCCACCTCGCTGGACGACGTCGCCGCGAAGGCGCGCGAGCTGGTTGTCGTCTTCGAGGGCTTCGTCCACTACGGCGGCATGGCGGGCCACGACATGGAGGCGCTCGCGCAGGGGATCCGCGAGGCGGCGGACGAGGAGACGGTGCGCCAGTACGTCGGCCAGGCGCGGCACCTCGGCGCCCGGCTGCTCGAGGCGGGGATCCCGATCGTCGAGCCCGTCGGCGCCCACGCGATCTTCCTCGACGCGAAGCGGTTCCTCCCGCACGTCCCGCAGGAGCGGTTCCCGGCGCAGGCACTGGCGGCCGCGATCTACGTGGCCGGCGGCGTCCGCTCGATGGAGCGCGGCATCGTCTCCGGCCAGCACGGCCGCGACCCGTACCACGGGCTCGAGCTCGTCCGGCTGACGATCCCGCGGCGCGTCTACACGCAGGAGCACCTGGACTACGTCGCGGACGTCGTCGAGGCGGTCTGGGCGGAGCGCGACGAGATCCCGGGCCTCGAGCTGACGTACGAGCCGGAGCACCTGCGCTTCTTCCAGGCGCGCTTCGAGCCGCTCGCCGCGTTCCCGACGTTCGAGGTCAGGCGCGAAAGCCCGGCGCCGGCCGCAGCCTGAGCGGCGGCACGTCGAGCCCGGGCGCCGGCTCGGCGGCGTTGAAGCCGCCGGGCGCGACGTCGTTCGGCCCGTCCGGGTGGAAGAGCGACGCGAGCAGCTGGATCTGCCCGCGGCCGGGCCCGAGCTCGAACTGCCCGCCGCCGTAGAGCGCGATCCCCTCCCGCTCGCACGCGTCGTAGAAGTCGAGGAGCCGCCGCACCGAGCCGAAGCGCGACGGCTTGCAGTTCAGCGCCCGCGGCCGCACCGGCAGCGCCGCGACATCGCTCCACGAGTGGATCGCGGCGTCCCACGTGAGCCGCTCTGCGTGCGGCTCGAGCACGGGCCACGTCTCCGGCGTGATCGCGGGATCCTCGACCCAGGCGTCCGGGAACGCCTCGACCACCTTCCGGTAGAGACGCGCGTCGGGTGGCGCGCCGAACTCCTGGCGGTAGATCCCCTTGAGGTCGACGGTGTCGACGCGGCCGGTCGCCGCGAGCCGCTCGACCACCTCGTCGGTCCAGTCGCTCCCCGGGTCGAGCTTGAAGCGGAGCTCCGGGTAGAGCGCGAGCCAGCCCTCGACCGCGGCCACGCGCGTCGAGACGACGAAGGTCAGCGGGCGGGGTGTGCGGCCGAGCGCGTCCCCGAGCGTCGTCCCCGCCTGGCGCAGCGCGAGGTCGAGCGCCGCCGACTCGAGCGCCCAGCGGCGGTACGGGTCCTGGCCCGCCTGGAGCAGCGAGAACGAGTCGAGCGTGTGCTCGCCGGCGAGCGGCAGCTCGGCGCGGCGCTCGTGGAACCGGCGCTGCGCGTCCGGGTCGTAGTCGATCTCCTCGCCGCGGCCCTCCTCGCCGCCGCCGCGCAGGACGACCACCGTGCGCCGCAGCGTGAAGCCGCGCGCGACCTCGCGCTCGAGCGGCTCGAGCTCGTAGGAGTCGACGAACAGGGGCAGCGAGCGAACGGCGTCGTACGTCGGCACGCGGCGACTCTACGTGCGCCGCCGTGCGAGGTGCCGGCGCAGCGCGTCGAGGCGGTCGTCCCACTCCTCGCCGGCCTCGGTCAGGCGGTACCGCGTCTCGCGGCCGCGGCGCTCGCCCTCGACGAGGCCCGCGTCCGCCAGCGTCGCGAGGTGCTTCGCGACCGCCTGCCGCGTCATCGGGAGCTCGCCCGTCAGCTCCGTCGCCGTCGCCGTGCCGCGCTCGGCGAGGTAGCCGATCACCTGCCGTCGGCTCGGGTCGGCGAGCGCGCTGAAGACCTGCCCGAGCGGGTCAGGCATGCACGAGCGCCGACGCCTGGAGGTCGAGCGCCGTCGTCCACGCCGGCGCCGTCTCCACGACCGTCAGCCGCGTGCCCTCGGCGTCGTCGTCCAGCGTGAACTCGACCTCGCCGTCGTCCTCCCACTCGAACCGGAGCAGCCGCTCGGGATCGACCTCCGTCACCGTCGCGCGCCGCTCCTCGCCGTTCGACCAGCGGAAGCTGGCGCCGCCGCCCGGGCGCAGGTCGAGCTCGACGTCGTTCGCGAACCAGTCCTCGAGCCGCTCGGGGTCGGTCAGCGCCTCCCAGACCTCCTCGCGCGGAGCGGGCAGGACGATCTCCCTATGAACCACGTGCAACCTCCTGGTTGCGCTACGATTTGGGCAACTCTCGGGTTGCACATTACAGGAGGTCTGCGATGCTGATCGGATCGGTCGTCCCCATGGTGGTCGAGCAGGACGGGCGCTGGGAGCGCTCGTTCGACATCTACTCCCGCCTCCTGCGCGAGCGCATCGTCTTCCTCGGCCAGGAGGTCGACGACCAGATCGCGAACCTGATCGCGGCGCAGCTGCTCTTCCTGGACGCCGAGCAGCCCGGCAAGGACATCCACCTGTACGTCAACTCGCCCGGCGGCTCCGCGTACGCCGGGATGGCGATCTACGACGCGATGCAGTACGTCAAGTCGGACGTCTCGACCGTCTGCCTCGGGATGGGGATGAGCGCGGCGGCGATGATCCTCTGCGGCGGCGCGCCGGGCAAGCGCTTCGCGCTGCCGAACGCGAAGATCATGATCCACCAGGGCTCGGGCGGCTTCCGCGGCACGCCGGCCGACATCCAGATCGCGGCGCGCGAGATCCTCTCGATGACCCGTCGGATGGCCGAGATCATCTCGCGCCACTCGGGCCAGGACGTCGAGCAGGTGCTGCGCGACATCGACCGCGACCGCTTCATGACGCCCGAGGAGGCGGTCGAGTACGGCCTGGTCGACGCGATCCTCGAGACGGCTAGTGGAATGACCAGCGTGACGGCGGCCAGTACGTGAGCAGCACCGGCCCGATCAGCGCGGAGCGGGGGACGCTGCCCCAGTCGCGCGAGTCGCACGAGTGGATCCGGTCGTCGCCCATGAAGAAGTAGTGGCCGCGGGGGACCGTCCAGAGGTCCCAGCGATGGTCGCGCAGCCCCGGCGAGATGTACGGCTCCCGGAGCAGCTTGCCGTCGACGTAGACGAAGCCGTTGCGCTCGTTGACGGTGTCGCCCGGGAGGCCGATCAGGCGCTTGACGAAGATGCCGCCCTCGCCGCAGGCCGTCAGTGCCGCGTTCGGGGCGTTGAAGACGACCACCTGGCCGCGCTGCGGGCTCTGGAAGCGGTAGGCCAGCCTGTTCGCGATCACGCGGTCGGAGACGCTGCCCTCGCACCAGGCGCCGGGCCGCGCGCAGTGGAGCGTCGGCTCCATCGAGGAGGACGGGATGCGGTACGGCTTGGCGATCTCCGCCTCGAACGCCAGCACGAGCGCGAGGGCCAGCAGGATCGAGGCGATCCAGTCGACGATCGTCCGCCACCCCGGCACGGCGGCCATGGTAGTCGCTCGATCTGGGAAACTGGTGGCGGGACGAGGGCTCGTCGCGTTCGGGAAGACGACGAAAAGCAAAGGGGGGTGTGCGTGAAGACACGCAGGCTCGTACCGGCGATGCTGGTCGCCGCCGCCCTGGCCGCAAGCGCGGCCGACGGGGCGACGGGCCCGGCGCAGATCCGGATCACCGACGTCGAGACGGCCGACCGGCTGGTGCGACCCGCCCAAGGCGGCACGCCGGGCACCGTCGAGCTGATCCAGCAGCGGCTCTACAACCCGAGCGTCTCGCGCGCGCCAATCGGGCACGCGGTGCTCGCGTGCACGTTCGTCGACGACGTCGACCGCTCGTGCGCCGGCACGTACGAGCTGCCGAAGGGCAACCTCGTCGTCGCCGGCGCGATCCAGAGCCGCCTGCTCTACCAGATCGCCGTCGTCGGCGGCACGGGGCTGTACGACAACGCGCGCGGCTCGCTGACCGTGACCTCGACGCGCATCAGGCCGCGGCACGAGGTGCTGGTCTTCCGCCTCACCGGATGACTGCGCCCCTGCCGAGGGTGCTCGTCGTCGACGACGAGGCGGCGCTGCGCGAGCTCGTGGTCGTGACGCTCGGCGACGCGTTCGCGTGCGAGGAGGCGGCGGACGGGGACGAGGCGCTCGCGCGCCTCCGGGCCGAGCCGTTCGACCTCCTGATGCTCGACGTGATGATGCCGCGCCGCACCGGCATCGAAGTGCTGGAGGAGATGCGCGCGGACGAGCGGCTGCACGATCTGCCCGTCGTCGTCATGTCGGCGTGGCAGTCGCCGCAAGACGTCGCGCGGGCGCTCGCGGCCGGCGCCGACCAGTTCCTGGCGAAGCCGTTCCGCGTCGACGAGCTCGCGTCCATGGTGCGTGCGCTGATCCGCCGCGTCGGCCGATGAGGCCGCGGTCGCTCGTCGGTCGCGTCGTTGCGCTCGCCGGCGCCGTCGCCGTCGTCGTCGGTGTGATGCTCGCCGCCGCGCTGGTCGCGATCCTCTCGCTCCGCAGCGCCGATGCGCGCGAGTCGGAGGCCAAGGACGTGACGGCCGCGACGCTGCGGCTGGAGACGATCGGCGTCGAGATGGAGTCGTCTCTGCGCGGCTACACGCTCTCGCGCAGCCCCCGCTTCCTCTTCACGTTCGAGCAGGCCCGCGCGGCGCTCACTCCCGCGCTCGACCGGCTGCACACGCTCGTTGCGCACGACGCGAGCCAGTTGCGGCGCGCGGAGGACGCGGGGGTCTACCTGCACGCGTACGTCACCGACTACGCGGAGCCGCTGATCCGGATCGCGGCGATCGCGCCCGCGATCGCGCGCGGCTCGGTGGCCGGCTCCGAGGACACGATCCGCTCCGACCAGATCCGGAGCACGCTCTCCTCGATCCTCGCCGTCGAGGACCGCCGCTCCGCAACGGCGTCGTCGCACGCCCGCCGCATCGCCACCTCCGCCGTCGTCGCCGGCAGCATCGCGCTCGCGCTCTCGATCGCGCTCGTGCTCTTCTTCGGCGGGTGGGTCGCGCGCGCCGTCGCCGCGCCGGTCCGGCGCACGTCGGCGGCCGCCGCACAGGTCGCGGCGGGCGACTTCGACGTTCGGGTCGAGGAGCACGGCGGCGGCGAGATCGCGGCGCTCGTCAGCGCCTTCAACTCGATGACGCGCGCGCTGGAGGTCGGGCGCCGCGAGCTGCTCGAGCAGAACGAGCGGCTGCGCTCGAGCGAGCAGCAGACGCGGGACGTGATCAGCATGGTCTCCCACGAGATCCGGACGCCGCTCGCGGCCGTGCTCGGGTTCACGACGCTCCTGCTGGAACGGAGCTTCCCGCCGGAGGAGCAGCGCCGGTACCTCGAGATCGTCGACCAGCAGGCGCACCGCCTCGCAGCCCTCGCGGGCGACTTCCTCGACGTGCAGCTGCTGGAGGGCGGCGCGCTGACGCTCGAGCCGTCCGACTTCGACCTCGTCGAGCTGACACGCGAGCAGACGAGGCTCTTCTTCTCGCAGTCGTCCGCGCACACGCTCGACCTCGACGTCCCGGAGGGCCCGGTGCTCGTGCACGCCGACCGCGACCGCCTCGCGCAGGTGATCGGGAACCTGCTCTCGAACGCGATCAAGTACTCGCCCGACGGAGGCCCCGTCCGCGTGCGGCTGACGACGAGCGCGGGGCAGGCCCGCCTCGCCGTCGCGGACGAGGGAATGGGCATCCCGGCCGACGAGCAGGATCGGGTCTTCGAGAAGTTCTTCCGCGGCGCCGCCGCGGCCTCGGCGATCGGCGGCACCGGCCTCGGCCTCTCGGTCGCGCGGGAGATCGTCGACTCGCACGGCGGCCGGATCGAGCTCCGTTCGGAGCCGGGCCGCGGCTCGACGTTCACGGTCGTCCTGCCCGTCGCGGTCGCGGCCGCCGCGTGACGCCCCTCCTCCTCACCCGGGGGCAGATCCTCGCCTTCCGCCGGCGGGTCGGCGCGCTCGACGGGCGACTGCCGCGCGGGGCGGCCTCGCTGCGCCGCGCGGCGTGGGCGGGCTTGCAGGACAGCATGCCGCGGGCCGCGCTCCTCTCCCTGCACGCGCGCATCGAGGGGGTCGGTCCGTCGACGTGGGAGGACCGGTCGCTCGCCCAGCTCTGGGGGCCGCGCTACCACACGTACGTCGTCCCGCGGCGCGACTTCGCCCTCTTCTCGCTCGGGCGCCTGCCCGAGAGCGGCCGGGCACGCGACCGTGCCGAGCGGCTCGCCGCCACGCTGCACGCCTGGCTCGACGGCGCGCCGCGGAAGGACGTCGACGCCGGACGCGCGCTCGGGGTCGACCCGAACGCGCTGAAGTACGCCGCCATGACGGGCACGGTCGCGATCCGCTGGGACGGCGCGCGCGGGCCGGTCGTGTGGACGGTCGCCGCCCCGGACGTCGACCCGCTCGACGCGCGCCGCGAGCTGGCAGGGCGCTACCTCCGCGTTTTCGGGCCGAGCACCGGCGACGGGTTTGCACGCTGGGCGGGCGTCCCGCGCCGGGCGGCCGTGGCGACGTTCGCGGCGCTCGCACGCTCGCTGCTGCCGGTGCGGACGCCGCTCGGCGACGAATGGGCGCTCGCGGCGGACGAGGGCGCCCTGCGGGAGCCCGAGTCGGCGCCGGCGCCGGCGCGCCTGCTGCCGAGCGGCGACACCTACTTCCTGCTCGACGGGCGCGAGCGGGAGCTGCTCGTGCCACGGGCGGAGCTGCGGGAGCGGCTGTGGACGCCGCGCGTCTGGCCGGGTGCGCTGCTCGTCGAGGGCGAGATCCGCGGCACCTGGCGGCGCGCAGCCCACACGGTCCGGGTCGACACGTGGGGACGGTTGTCGCGTGACGCGCGGGACGCGGTCGAGGCCGAGGCGCGTACCCTGCCGCTGCCGGGGGTCGAGCGCCCGATCGAGGTCGTCTGGAGCGCGTGACGCCGCTCAGGCCCCGCGCGTGGAGCGGGGCGCGCCGCGCGCGGCCGAGACGACGTTCTCGACCGCCTGCCGCAGCGGCCCCGGGACCGCGCCGCCCTCGCGGAAGCGCTTGAAGGCCGCCGCCGGCTTCGAGCGCCGCGCGCGCAGCCCCGTCACCCCCTCGAAGTCCGGCACGAGCATGACGGTGCGCCGGCGGCCGGCGACGCGCAGGATCGCCTCGTTCGCGATCCGCTCCGCCTCGCCGGGCGTCTGCCCCCGGGGGGCGTCGCGGTCGTAGACGACGACGTACGGGATCCCGCACGCGTTGCAGATCTCCGCGAACAGCACGATGTTGCCCTTGCCCGCGCAGTCGACGATCGCGATCGCCTCGCGGTCGGGGTCGAGGCCGAGCGCCGCGAACACGAAGGGGAACGTGAGCTTCTCGGTGCGTCCCTCGACGAGCAGCACGGCGCGCGAGAGGAACATCTCCGAGCGCTCGGCGTCGAACTCGGAGAGCATCCGAAACGCCTGCCGCTGCTCGAGCGGCCCGGGCTGGAGCAGCGCCGTGCCGGTGCGCTCGTCGTGGCGCACGAGCACGAGCTCGTCGAGGTTGTCGACGCCGAGGAAGACGGGGGAGTGCGTCGAGTAGAGGACCTGGTTACGGCCGCGCGCGGCCAGCTGCCGCAGCAACCGGTGGAGGTGCCGCTGCCCGGGCGGGCTCAGGTAGAGCTCCGGCTCCTCGATCAGCACCACGTGGCGGCGGACGCGCGCCTCGACGAGCGCGGCGATGCCGCGCACCAGCGCCAGGCCGCCGTCCACCGCGCCCTCGGCCGCGCGCCGCACCTCGGTCGCGTGCGGCGTCGGCTGGCCGAGCGGTGCGAGCAGCGTCGTCGGCCGCAGGTTCGCCGGGAAGAAGAGCGCGTGCGGCGCGTGCTCGCGGTTGAGGTTCAGCGTCGCCGGCGGCCGTGCGTCGAGAAAGATCGTGCGCTCGCCGAGCTCCGCCTCGATGTGGATGCGGGCATGCCCGCGTGAGACGTCGTCCGCGGTCGGCATCGGCGCGGCGGCCTCGAGCAGCGTCCAGATCGCGGAGAGCACGGTCGACTTCCCCGACGCCGACTCGCCGACGAGCACGCACAGCGGCCCCGGCTCGAGCGCGACGTCGCGTGCGCCGCGGTAGCCGCCGATCGTCACGCGCCGGAGCAGCGTCACGATGCCGGCTACCCGCGCAGCGCGTTGCGCGCGAAGAAGAGCAGGTTCGCCGGCCGCTCGCCGAGGCGCCGCATCAGGTACGGGTACCACTCCGGCCCGTAGGGCGTCGCCACCAGCACCTTGTAGCCGCGCCGCGCGAGGTCGAGCTGGAGCTGCGGCCGGACTCCGTAGAGGAGCTGGAACTCGTAGCGGTCGCGCTCGATCCCGTGCTCGTCCGCGTACGCGATCGCGTGCCGGATCAGGCGCTCGTCGTGCGTCGCGACGGCGGTGTGCCCGGCCGCGTCGAGCAGCCGCTCGAGCAGGCGGGCGTACGCCGCGTCGACGTCCGCCTTCCGCGGCAGCGCGACCGACGGCGGCTCGAGGTAGGCGCCCTTCACGAGCCTGAGGTTGGGGTGGAGATCGAGCAGGGACTCGAGGTCGCCCGGTGTGCGGTGCAGGTACGCCTGGAGCACCGTGCCGACGGTGTCGCGGCCGGACTCGCGCAGGCGGCGGTAGACGCGAAGCGTCGCGTCGACGTAGTGCGACTGCTCCATGTCGATGCGGATGAACCGGCCGCGGTCGAGCAGTCGCTCGATGTTCCGGTAGGCGAGCTCCTCGTCGATGTCGAGGCCGAGGTGCGTGAGCTTCAGGGCCACGTTCGCACGCAGGCCCTCGCCCGCGAGCCGGTCCAGCACCTCCTCGTACGCCGCGACGACCCGTTCCGTCTGCGTCGGCTCGAGCACACCTTCCCCGAGCAGCGTCGTGTTCGCGTACAGGCCGTGCTCGTTCAGTCGCCGCAGCACCGCGACGCACTCGTCGAGCGTCTCGCCGGCGACGAACCGCGACGCGCCGAGCCGCATCCCGTGCCTGCGGACGAGCCGCTGCACCCGTCTGCTGTCGGCCGCGGCCAGGATGCCCTTGCGCAGCGCCGCGTTCAGCGGCGCGGTCAGCTGTGCGCCAGCAGCCACTCGTGGACGTCAGGCACGCGCCTCTCGATCAGCGTCAGGTGCCCGTCGGCGTCGTCGATCCACGCGTCGGCGCCCGGGACGTGCGCCGCGAGCCAGTCGCCGTGCGACCTGGGGACGAAACGGTCGTCGCCGCCCTGCACGATCAGCATCGGCCGGTCGATCGCCGCGAGGTCGAAGCCCCACGGCGCCGCGAACGCGAAGTCGTCGTCGATCCAGCCGTCGTCGCCGGGGGCGAGCCCGTGCGTGTGCGCCTCGACCATCCATTCGGCGAGCGCTCCCGTGAGCACGGCGCGGTCGGCGTCTCCGAGCAGCGACTCGAGCGCACCCCGGAGCTCCTCGGGCGACGCTTCGAGCAGCGAGGCGCGCTCCTGCGCGATGAACGGCCGGAGACGCTCTTCGCCCGCGAGCACGGCGCCGAACTCCTGCAGGTTCCCCTCGCCCATGCCCGCGAGCCAGTCGAGCCCGTCCGCCTCCCAGGGCGCGACGCCGGCGAGGCTGGCCGCCGCGCTCACGCGCTCGCCGCAGAGGGCCGCGCAGGCGAGCGCGTGCGGGCCGCCGCCGGAGATGCCCCAGGTCGCGAAGCGGTCGAGGCCGAGGGCGTCGGCGACCGCCTCCACGTCGGCGGCGACGTCGGCGACGGTCCGTCCGGGCCGGCGGCCCGAGCCGCCGTAGCCGGGCCGGTCGATCCCGAGCAGGCGGATCCCGCGCCGGCGCGCGTCGTCCGCCCAGGCGCGGTACAGGACGCCCGACGAGGGCGTGCCGTGGTGGACGACGACGGGGACGCCGCCGGGGTCGCCGTCCTCGTGCACCTCGAGCGCGCGGCCGTCGCGCGCGGAGATCCTCGTCGCCACGCGCGCAAGGCTATTCGGTTACGCGGGCGTCGCGCTCAGCTCGTGCGCGATCGCGTCCGCCCAGCGCGCGATCTCGTCCCAGTCCCGGAAGTCCCCGTCGCGCGTGCGCACGACCCGCGCGACCGCGCGCTCCCCGAGCGAGAGGTGTCGGCGGTCGAGCTTGCCGCCGAAGGTGCGGTGGTCGCGCGCGCCGATCGCCTCCGCGACCTCGGGCCCGTCGGCCGGGCTCTCGGCCGGGACGGGCGGGTCGCCGACCGGGCCGCTCGAGAAGAGCCAGACCGGCAGGCGGCGCAGCTCGTCCGCGTGGTCGTGGACGAAGTCGCGCGCCTCGCGGCGCCAGTGGCCGCCGTAGACGGCGCTGCCGAGCACGACCGCGTCGACGTCGTCGAGCCCGTCGACCTGGTCGAGGCCCAGCTCCACCACGGCGACCCCGCTCGCGCGCAGCGCCGTCGCCACGGCGTGGCCGATCCCCGCCGTCGCGCCGTGCTTCGTCGCGGTGGTGACGAGGACCCGCATCTCGCCGGAAGCGTCGCAGTGCCGCCCCCGGGGGGAATCGGGGACGGCACCGGTCGGGGCTATCGGGTTTCTCGGGAGGGGTTCGGTCCCTAGCGGTGGGCGCTCTCGTGCTCGCGGTGCATGCGCTCGGGGTGGGACCGTTCGTGCTGGGCCGAGCTGCGGTCGCGGGAGACGTGCGCCCGATCCGCCGACGTGTCGGGGTGCGGGTGCGGCGCCGCGGCGAGGGCCGGGACGGCGCCGAGCGTGAGGAAGGTGGTGGCGGCGAGGGCGGTGGCGGTGAGTCTGCGCATCGGGGGTGCTCCTTCGTCTCGTGCTGCCTGCGTCGTCCTCGTTGTACGCGCGGGCGGGCGAAGAGCGGGCCAGCGCGTCGTTCGCGTTCGGGAAGCTCCCGGCAAAGGAGTTGCTTGAGTACGCGCGTGGTCCGCACGCGCGTCCTCGTTCACGGGCTCGTGCAGGGCGTCGGCTTCCGCGTCTCCGTCGCGCGGGCGGCGCAGGCGCGCGGCGTCGCCGGCTGGGTCCGCAACCGCCCCGACGGCGCCGTCGAGGCGGCCTTCGAGGGCGAGCCCGATGCGGTCGCGGCGCTCGTCCGCTTCTGCCGCGACGGCCCGCGCGGCGCCGAGGTCGACCGCGTCGACGCGGCGGACGAGCCGCCCGAGGGCGCAACCCGCTTCGAGATCCGCTAGCTACCGCGGGGCGTCCGCGAGCTGCTTGGCGAGCTGCTCGAGCAGCTTCCAGGCGATCGTGCCGTTGCCCTCGACGATCGGCCTGAACTCCCACGGCGTCAGGCCGAAGCACTGCAGCTCGGTGTCGGCGACGATCGTCGCGGAGCGGGGCGCGTCGGTGAGCAGGGCGATCTCGCCGAAGTGGTCGCCCGGCCCCAGCTTGCGGACCTCGTTGCCCCCGATCGAGACGGTCGCCTGGCCGTCCCCGATCACGAAGAAGCCGACGCCCGACCTCCCCTCGGTGGTGACGGTCTCGCCTGCCGAGAAGGTGCGTTCGCGCAGCTCGCGGGCGATCGTCTGGAGCTCGCGGTCGTCGAGACCGGAGAAGATCGGGATCTGCCTCAGCTGTTCGGGGGTGGCGGCCATGGGCGCGAATCCTAGAGGACGAGGCCCTCGCGGGCCAACTCGACCTCGCGGCCCGTCAGCTCTGCCGCTGTCGCCCGCATCTCCTCGAGGAACGCGTCGTCGTGCGCGGGATCGTGGTGGAACATCAGCACGCGCTGCGGGCCCGCCTCGGCGACGTACGCGGCCAAGTCGTCGAGTCCGGTATGGCCCCAGCCGACGCGGGAGCGGTACTCCTCGCTCGTGTACTGCGCGTCGTGGAGCAGCACGTCGGCGCCGGCGGCGACGGCGAGGCCGGAGTCGCGCTGGAGCGCAGGCTCGTTGTCGGGGACGAAGGCGAGGCTGCGGCCGCCCTCCTCGAGCCGGTAGCCCAGCGCGCCGCCCGGATGGTGGACGGCCGCCGCGGTGACCGTCACGTTCTCGAGCCGCCAGGTCTCGTCCGACACCTCGATGCAGTCGATCCGCGCGGGCAGCTCCGAGAACGCGAGCGGGAAGAGCGGCGGCGACAGGTACGCCGCGACCCGGTCGCGCAGCGACCCGCTCTCGTGGCTCGGCCCCCACACGGTGATCGTGCAGTCCGGGTCGAACACCGGGGCGAAGAAGCCGAGCCCCTCCACGTGGTCGAGGTGCATGTGCGTCAGCAGGAGGTCGATGTACTGCGGGCGCTCCTCCGCGAGCGAGAGGCCGAGCGCGCGGATGCCGGTGCCGGCGTCGAGCACGATCAGGCCGCCGGCGTCCGTCCGCACCTCGACGCACGACGTGTTCCCGCCGCAGCGGACGGTGGCGGCCCCGGGCGTCGCCAGGGAGCCCCGACAGCCCCAGATCGTCGCCCGCATCCGCCGGCGATCGTACAGCGGCGCCGGGGTCTGTACGTGTCGCGGCCCCCCGTCTACGCTGCGGGGTCATGACCGCCTGCCCCGCGTGCGGCGCCGAGAACGCGCCCGGCCGGAAGTTCTGCGGTGACTGCGGCGCCTCGCTGGCGCGGCTCTGTCCCGCGTGCGGGACCCCGAACGAGCCCGGCGTCCGGTTCTGCGGCGAGTGCGGCGGCGCGCTCGACGGCATCGCGCCCGCCGTCGCCTCCGCGCCGCCGCGCGCGGCCGAGCGGCGCCTCGTGTCCGTGCTCTTCGCCGACCTCGTCGGCTTCACCACCATCTCGGAGTCGCGCGACCCGGAAGAGGTGCGCGCGCTGCTTTCCCGCTACTTCGAGCTGTGCCGCCGCCTGATCGGCATCTACGGAGGCACGGTCGAGAAGTTCATCGGCGACGCGGTGATGGCGGTGTGGGGCACCCCGGTCGCACAGGAGGACGACGCCGAGCGGGCGGTGCGAGCGGCGCTCGACCTGGTCGCAGCCGTCGCGCAGCTCGGTGCGGAGGTCGGCGCCGAGGGGCTGCGGCTCCGCGCCGGCGTGATGACGGGCGAGGCCGCCGTCACCCTCGGCGCGGACGCGGAGGGGATGGTCGCGGGCGACCTCGTCAACACCGCCTCGCGCGTCCAGGCGGCCGCGGAGCCCGGCACGGTGCTCGTCGGCGACTCGACCAGGCGTGCCAGCGCGGCCGCGATCGCGTACGAGCCGACGGGGACGCACGAGCTGAAGGGCAAGGCCGAGCCGGTCGCGTTGTTCCGGGCGCTGCGCGTCACGTCGGTGCGCGGCGGCGCGCTGCGCACCGGAGAGCTCGAGCCGCCGTTCGTCGGGCGGGAGCGCGAGCTCTACCTCGTCAAGGAGCTGTTCCACGCGACGTCCGAGGAGCGCAAGGCACACCTCGTCACCGTTGTCGGCATCGGCGGCATCGGCAAGTCGCGCCTTGCCTGGGAGTTCGAGAAGTACCTCGACGGTGTCACCGAGCAGGTCTGGTGGCACCGGGGTCGCTGCCTGGCCTACGGCGACGGCGTCGCCTACTGGGCGCTCGCCGAGATGGTGCGCATGCGCGCGCTCATCTCGGAGGAGGACGCGCCCCGGGAGGCGGTCGACAAGCTGCGCGCGATGCTCGCGGAGTGGATCGCAGACGAGAGCGAGCGGGAGTGGCTCGAGCCGCGGCTCGCGAACCTGCTCGGGCTGGCGGAGCACGGCGGCGGCGACCGGCAGGACCTCTTCTCGGCGTGGCGACTCCTCTTCGAGCGCCTCGCCGAGCGCGGCCCCGTCCTGCTCGTCTTCGAGGACCTCCAGTGGGCGGACACGAGCCTGCTCGACTTCGTCGAGTACCTGCTCGACTGGTCGCGCGCACATCCGATCTTCGTGCTCGCGCTCGCGCGCCCGGAGCTCGCCGAGCGGCGTCCCGGCTTCGGCGCCGGCGGCCGCAACCAGACGATGCTCTCCCTCGAGCCCCTGTCGCAGCGGGCGATGGAGGAGCTGCTCGACGGCTTCGTGCCCGGGCTGCCGGCCGACCTGCGTGCCCAGATCCTGGCACGGGCGGAGGGCGTGCCGCTCTATGCGGTCGAGACGGTGCGGATGCTGCTCGACCGCGGCCTGCTCCTCCGGGATGGGGACGTCTACCGGCCGACCGGGCCGATCGAGTCGCTCGAGGTGCCCGAGACCTTGCACGCCCTGATCGCAGCGCGCCTCGACGGCCTCTCCGCGGACGAGCGGCGCGTGCTGCAGGACGCGGCCGTGCTCGGGAAGAGCTTCACCAAGGCCGGCGTCGCCGCGCTCTCGGGGCTCGACGAGGACACGCTGGAGCCGATCCTGAACGCGCTGATCCGCAAGGAGGTGCTCTCCGTGCAGGCGGACCCGCGCTCGCCCGAACGCGGGCAGTACGGCTTCCTGCAGGACCTGCTGAAGCGGATCGCCTACGAGACGCTCTCGCGGGCCGACCGGAAGTCGCGCCACCTCGCGGCGGCCGGGCACCTCGAGCAGGCGTGGAGCGCGGCGGAGCAGGAGCTCGTCGAGCTCGTCGCTGCGCACTACGTCGATGCGTACGAGGCGGTGCCCGACGCGCCGGACGCGGACGCGCTGCGGGCGCGGGCGGCCGAGCGCCTCGTGCTCGCCGGCGAGCGCGCGGGCTCGCTCGGAGCCACCGAGGAGGCGCAGCGCTACTACGAGAAGGCCGCCGGGCTGGTCGACGAGACCCTCCTGCGAGCCGAGCTGCTCGAGCGGGCCGGCGAGGCCGCGTCCGCCGGTGCGCGCCACGACGCCGCGGTGGCCTTGCTGGAGCAGAGCGCGTCGCTCTACGACGAGGCCGGGTCGACCCACGCGGGCGCGCGCGTGGCGGCGCGGGTGGGCGTCGAGATGTGGCGGGGCGGCGGCGACCTGCGCGGCGGCGCCGAGCGACTCGAGCAGGCGCTCGGCGTGCTGGCCGACGACGAGCCGGACGCCGAGATCGCGGCGCTCGTCGAGGCCCTCGGCCGGCTGCGCTACTTCCTCGGCGACCACGATGCGGCCGCCGAGCGCATCGAGCGTGCGCTCGAGATCGCCGAGGCGCTGGTCGTGCCCGAGGTGCTTGCCCACGCGCTGAACACGAAGAACCTGTTGCTGATCGCCCGCGGCCGCAGCCAGGAGTCCCAGGCGCTGCTCGAGCGCTCGATCGCGATCGCGCGCGAGCACGACCTCGCGCAGCCGCTCCTGCGGGCGCTCAACAACCTCGCCGTGCTCCTCGGAGGCCGCAGCCGGTTCGGGGACGCGCACGCGGCGGCCCAGGAGGGGATCGACGTCGCGCGGCGGCTCGGCAATCGCGACGCCGAGCAGCAGCTGCTGAGTCACGTGATGTGGGGCTCGTGGCTCTTCGGCGACTGGCAGCGCATGGAGGAGCTGCTGGGGCTCGTCACCGCGGACGCGGTCTACCCGGACGCGTTCCGCGTCTCCGGGACCGTCCTGCTCGAGCTGCCGCGCGGGGGCGTGGGGCGCGCCCGCGAGATCCTCGACGCTCGGCGTGAGCTGCGCAACGCGGTCGACGCGCAGATCCGCTCTCTCTATCTGCTGTCCGAGGCGCGCGTGCTCCGCGCCGAGGGGCGGCCGGCGGATGCCGCCGAGTCGGCACGCGGGGCGCGCCTTGCGGCAGCGGAGCTGCACGAGCGGCTGCACGCGTTCGCCTGGGAGGAGCAGCTCGAAGACCTCGCAGCCGCAGGCGACCTGGACGGGCTCGAGGAGTGCCTTGCGGTTGCCGACGCGCTCGCGCCGGTCGAGCGCACACCCTTCGTCGACGCCGTCCACGCGCGCTTCCGCGCGCAGGCGCTCGCCGGCCGCGGCGAGCAGGTCGAGGCGGAGCAGTGGTCGGAACGGGCGCGGCGGGCCTACAGGAGCCTCGGCTTCCCGTACTACGAGGCGATCGTGCAGGCAGAGCAGGCCGGCCGGTTGCTCGCGGAAGGCCGAGCCGAGGACGCCGCCGCGCCGCTGGCGGAGGCGCGCGAGGTCTTCGCGCGGCTCGGCGCGCGGCCCTGGCTCGAGCGCTGCGACGAGCTCGCCGCGGGGATCGCCGTCGCGGGCTAGGCGGGCTGCGGCTGTGCGGCCGCCTCGATCCGCGCGACGTGCCGCTGCCGCAGCAGCGCGGCCATCAGCGCGAGCGCGCCGAGCAGCACGAGCGCGCCGCCGGCGAACGCCCAGTGGAAGCCGACGACGAGCCCGTGGGCGCTCTTCGCGCCGCCGTGCGAGGACGTGGCGCTCGCGGCGAGCGTCGACAGCACCGCCAGGCCGAGCGCGCCGCCGACCTGCTGCGACGTGTTGAAGAGCCCGGAGGCGAGCCCCTGGTCCTCGTCGTCGAGGCCGGTGGTCGCGACCAGCGTCAGCGGCATGAAGACGGCGCCCATCCCGAGCGACGAGAGCACGATCGACGGCAGCACGTCGACGCCGTACGACCCGTGCACGGGCAGGCGCGTCAGCAGGAGCATGCCGGCGGCGGCGAGCACCATCCCGATCGCGGCCACGAGCCGGACACCGACCTTCGGCGCGAGCTGCGACGAGAGGCCGGCCGAGATCATCACGCCCGCCGTGAACGGCAGGAACGCGAGGCCGGCCTTGAGCGGCCCGTAGCCGAGCACGTGCTGGATGTAGAGCGTGTTGAAGAAGAACATCGCGAACATCCCCGACATCGCCAGGAACATGACGAGGTTCGCCGTCAGGAGCGAGCGGATGCGGAAGATCGAGAGCCGGACGAGCGGCGCCTGCGCGCGCAGCTCGATGAAGACGAACCCGGCGAGCAGCACCGCCGCGCCGACGAACCACTCGAGGGTGCGCGCCGACCCCCAGCCGTGGCTCTCCGCGCTGACGATCGCGTAGACGAGCGCCATCAGGCCGCCCGTGACGGCGACCGCGCCGGCGAGGTCGTAGCTCGAGTGCGCGTGCTCGTCGCGCGACTCCGGGACGAGCCGCAGCGAGAGCACGAAGGCGGCGATGCCGACCGGCACGTTGACGAAGAAGATCCACGGCCACGACAGGTACTGCGTCAGCACGCCGCCGAGGATCAGGCCGACGGCGGAGCCGCCGATCGCGATCGCCGCCCACACGCCGAGCGCCTTCGCGCGCTCCGCCCCCTCCGCGAACGTCGTCGAGATGATCGAGAGCGCCGCGGGCGAGATCAGCGCCGCGCCGAGCCCCTGGAGCGCGCGGGAGCCGACGAGCATCCCCTGGCCGGTGGCGAGGCCGTCGAGCAGCGACGCGACCGTGAAGATCACGAGCCCGATCAGGAACAGCCGCTTGCGCCCGAGCAGGTCGCCGGCGCGCCCGCCGAGCAGCAGGAAGCCGCCGAACACGAGCGTGTACGCGTTGATGATCCACTGGAGGTTGCCCTCGCTCAGGTTCAGGTCGCGCTGGATCGACGGCAGCGCGACGTTCACGATCGTCGCGTCGAGCACGACCATGAACTGCGCCAGGCAGATGAGGACGAGGACGACCCAGGGATTCGTGTGCGTGCGCAGAGCGAGACCTCCGTGTGAACGGGTGGTGACGTGAGAGGCGACCGCGGGCGGTCTCCTTGCTAGATACCAGAAGCGGCGGGGCTTGCGGAGCGCGCGCGAAGGCGTAGGCTCCCGCGGCAAAGCCGCATGGCCCCCGCGGCAGGGGCCCGTCACGCGAGAAGGGGGAACGGATGCGAATCAGGAGCCTGTCGCTCGCCGCCGCCGGGATCGTCGCGGCGAGCCTCGTGGTCGCCGGCGGGGCGTCGCCGACCTCGCTCGACCCCGGTGTCGGCAACGTCCCGCAAGGCACGCAGACCGACAAGGCCTACGCGCAGAGCGGGCAGCGTGCCGGCGTCACCAACGTCGACGCCACCGCGCAGCAGACGAGCTGCTACCGGCCGGAGGACTCCGCGGCCGCCTGGAACGACGGCCCGGCGCTCGGCTACAGCGGCCAGTCGGCCTGCCCCGGCGCGACCACCGGGGAGGACACCGGCGCCGCCGCGCCGTACGCGACGCAGGCCGGCAGCAACCCCGGCTACCCGATGGCGGCGCCGCAGCTCGTCAAGGACCACTCGGAATCGGACATCCGCGTCGACCCGACGAACCCGCAGCACCTGATCGGGTCGTCGAAGTGGTTCGTCAGCGCCGAGGGCTACAACCACCTGCTCGGCTTCTACGAGTCGTGGGACGGCGGCAGGACGTGGCCCGTCCAGGGGCACATCCCCGGCTACGAGGGGTGGACCGACAACACCGACCCGGTCGGCGCCTTCGACACCTACGGCAACTACTACGAATTCATCCTCGGCTACCAGTTCTTCTACCGGAGCGACGGCAGCCACAACTTCACCGTCGGCACGTCGCAGGAGCCGAACCCGGCGCAGCCCGCCGAGGTCGTCGCCGTTGCGGTGCGGCCGCACGGCGCCGCCGCTGCGACGCAGTGGCTCACGACCCGCGCCGGGCGGCCCGACTTCGTGGCGACGTACGACAGCGTCGGCAACGAGCCCGACAAGCAGTGGCTGACGATCGACACGAGCCCGTCGAGCGCGCACCGGAACCGCGTCTACGCGATGTGGGTCGACTTCCACAACCGGACACCGGTGCCGTACGTCTCGTACGCGGACGCGCTGCCGGACGGCACGCACACGGCGTGGTCGGCGCCGCAGCCGCTGCCGACGCCGCCGCACACGCCGCAGGGCGCGACGTACCTGCTCCCGCACGTGACGCCGGACGGCGCCGTCTACACGACGATCACGAACTTCGACCCGAAGCAGGGCTTCTGCTGCGCGTCCGTCTACGTCGACGAGTCGACCGACGGCGGCGCCACCTGGTCGGTCGTCGGCACGCCCGTCGACTCGATCACGCCGCCGCCGGCGCAGTACGCGAACACGACGTTCCGCGACGGGATCGAGAACACGTTCGCGGTCGGCAACCAGCTCGACGCCCAGGGCGCGTACCCGCTGTACGTCGCGTACGAGGACTACAGCGCGGGCGTCGGCAATGTCCTGCTGACGGCGTCGTACGACGGCGGGGCGACCTGGTCGACGCCGGTCCAGGTGAACGACAACGCGAGCGCCGTCGACGAGTTCCAGCCGAACCTCTCGGTCGCGGGCGACGGGACGGTCAGCGTCGCCTGGTACGACCGCCGGCTCGCGTGCCCGGCCTCGGGCACGGCGGAGGGCACGGCGGCCGGGATCGGCCTCGACCCGTCCGCGTCCGGCGCGTCGAACGACTGCGTCAACGCGAGCGTCCAGTTCTACTCGCCGGGGCTCGCGCCGATCGGCCACAACGTCCGGCTGACGCAGCACACGTGGGACCCGCAGCTGAACTCGCCCCACACGAGCAGCCCGACCGGGTCGCTGACCTTCATCGGCGACTACTTCGGGAACGACGCGAGCGGCCCGAGCGACGTGTTCTCGTTCGCGAGCACGTACGACGACGGCGCGAACGCCGCGCACCAGCAGCAGCAGGTCGTCGCGACCGTCGCGACGCCCTAGCGAGACGTCGGGGGCCGGCGCTCCGGCGCCGGCCCCTCTCTCAGCCGACCGTCGAGTCGACCATGACGGGCGCGCGGTCGTGGCCGTCGAGGTCGTAGTAGACGCCCGGGAAGGTCTCGAAGGCGCCGCTGACGTTGTGGTGCAGGCGCGACTGGACGAACCGCAGCGAGCCGTGACCTGCGTCGACGACGTCGAACACGGCGCCGCCGCCCTCCTTGGCGATGTTGTCGTCCAGCACCGTGCCGGCGATCAGCACGTCGTCGTTCGTGCCGTCGAGGTAGATCGCCCCGCCGCTGCCGCCGCCGCGGGACCCCTTCGAGGGCGGGTTCGCGCCCCAGCCGATCGCCCTGTTGTCGACGAACTCGCTGTTCAGGACGTCCCACCGGACGCTGATGCTGCTCAGCGCGCCGCCGTTCGAGCAGAGGCCGCCGGTGAAGGTGTCGCCCGTGATGTAGATGGGGCGGTCTTGGTACTGGGCGAGCGCGCGGATCGCGCCGCCGCCGAGGTCGGGGCCGAAGGCGTAGCAGCGGTTGTCGACGAAGCGCGAGTCGACGGCCTTGAACCGGCCGCCCTCGACGTAGATCGCGCCGCCGCCGTCGACGCCGCCGTACCAGCACCTCGGGACGTTGGCGGTGCACGTCGCCTGATGCGTCCCGTCGTAGCCGTCCGTGAACCCGATGTTCTGGACGACGACCTGCGGATAGGGCTGGTCGACGCAGTCGGGAGTCGACCAGGTGCCCGCGCACGTGTCCGAGAAGAGGATGCGGCGCCTGCCGCCTCCGCTCAGGGTGACCAGGCCGCCGCCGTCGAGCACGACCAGGTGCGCCGTCTTGGGCACGTCCGCGGTCGCGGTCATCGCGATCGTCACCGGCTTCGAACCGCAGTCGAAGGTGATGACGCCGCCGGCCGCGACCGCGCGCACCACGGCGGCGGACGTGCAGCCGGCGGGGCTGCCGTTGCCGATCACGTGGTCGGGGTGCGACGTGTCGACGGCGCGGCCCGCGGCCGGCACGGGGACGTGCCCGTCCGGGTTTCCCGCGAAGGACGGGGCGGCGGGAGAGCCCGCGGCCGCGGGCGTCGCGGCGACGCAGAGCGCGAGCGCGACGAGCAGCGTCCGGGCCACAGGGTCCACATGCACCGGCGTACCCGCTCCCAAACGGTCCGGGCGCACCCCGCCGCGGCACCTCTCCGTTCTGTTGGTATGAGCGAGCGAGCGCAGCGACATCGCGACGCGGCGGCGACGCATGAGGCGGCCGCCGAGGTGCACCGGCGGGCTGCGGAGCACTGGCAGGCGTCCGACCGGCCGGAACGGGTCGAGCTGGAGCGGCGGGCGGCCGAGATCGAGCGGAGCGCCGCCGAGCTCGAGCACGAGTGGGCCGAGCTCGCCGACCGCGAAGACGCCGCCGCGTAAGCCCGCCGCGTCCGCCGCGACCCCGAACGACGTGGGGCCGCCGGAGCGGCCCCACGATGGCTCGAGTTAGCAGCGCAGCGCCGGCCGGCCGCGACTAGCCGCAGCCGGTGCTCGTGCCGCAGTCGCGGCACGTGTAGCACGTGCCTGC
>CAZBYA010000017.1:0-39015 GCA_964496175.1 uncultured Gaiellales bacterium
GAGGCCGCGGCGTCGGCCCTGCCTGCGCGCCGCGCGATCGCCGGGCCCGAGGCGACCGTCTCGACGCAGCCCCTGCGCCCGCACGGGCACGGCTCGCCGCCCGGCTCGGCGACGAGGTGCCCGATCTCGCCGGCCAGCGAATGGGCGCCGCGGACGATCTCGCCGCCGACGACGACACCGCCGCCGACGCCGGTCGAGACCGTGACGTAGCAGACCGGGTCGTCCGGCCGGCCGGCCGCGTCCCACTCGCCGAGCGCCCCCGCGTCCGCATCGTTCGCGACGAGCGCCGGCGCGCGCAGCCGGTCGCCGAGCAGCGCCTGCAGCGGCACGTCCTCCCAGCCGGGCACGTGCAGCGAGCGGCGGACGGCGCCGTCGGCGCCGACGCGGCCGCCGAAGCTGACCCCGACGCCGTCCACCGGCCCGGCGCCGACGGCGTCCGCCAGCCGCAGCAGCTCCTCGAGCGCGGCGCGGCCGTCGCGGGGAGTCGGCGACTGCCGGGTCGCCGCCCAGGAGGCCCCGTCCCACAGGCCCGCGGCGAGCTTGGTGCCGCCGACGTCGAGCGCGACGAGGCGCGGCGCGCTCATCCGAGCAATTCGCGCAGGCGCCGCAGCAGGATGTGCGCGAAGACGACGTGCAGGTCCTCGATCTGCTCGATCGCCTGCAGCGGCGCCCGCACGACGACGTCGCAGCAGTCGCCCAGCCGTTCGGCGCCGGGGCGCGACCCGGTGAGGGTGACGGTGCGGCCGCCGAGCGCGCGCGCCTCCACGAGCGCCTGGACGACGTTCGGCGAGAGGCCCCCCGCGCTGATGCCGATCGCGACATCGCCGGGCCGGAGGCGGACGCGCAGCTGCTCGGCGAAGACGCGCTCGTAGGCGACGTCGTTCGCGTACGCGGTCACGAGCGCCGCGTTGTCGGCGAGCGACTCGATCCGCACCGGGCCCACGTCCGCGAGGCCCTTGCCGAGGTCGGTGGCGAGGTGCGACGCGAGCGCGGCCGAGGCGCCGTTGCCGAAGGCGAAGACCGCGTTGCCGGCCCGGACCGCGCCGGCGAGCAGCTCCGCCACCTGCTCGAGCTCGGGCGGCGGTCCCTCGGCGAGCGCCGCGGCCAGCTCCGCGTAGTACTCGTCCGCCGTCATGGCGTCCGCACCCAGGCGGCCGTCCCCGCGGGCAGCTCGTCCGAGGCGAGCGGCTCGCTCGCGAGCAGCAGCTCGCCGGCGGGGAGCGGCAGCGGCGAGCCGTCGACGTTGACCGTGCACGCCACGTCGCCGCGGTCGAAGACGAGCGTGCCGGCGGGGCTGTCCCGCCACGCGAAGCCCTCGCCGAGCGCGCCGCGCAGTGCGAGCGCGCGCCGGTGGAGCGCGAGCGGCGAGGAGTCGTCGCCGCGCTGCCGCTCGACCGTCCGCGCCGCCCACGACGCGGGCATCGGCAGCCACGGCTCGCCGCTCGTGAAGCCGAAGCCCGGCGGCCCGTCCGACCACGGCAGCGGCACGCGGCAGCCGTCGCGGCCCTTCCGCACGCCCTTCAGCCTGTGGAAGATCGGGTCCTGGCGCACCTCGTCCGGCAGGTCGACCTCCTCCAGGCCGAGCTCCTGGCCCTGGTAGAGGAAGACCGGGCCGGGGAGGGCGAGCAGCAGCAGCGCCGCCGCGCGCGCCTCGCGCTCGCCGAAGCGCGTGACGATGCGCGTGACGTCGTGGTTCTCGAGCACCCAGGTCACGACCGGCAGCGTCGCGAGCGACTCGTCGATCGAGGCGCGCAGCTCGTCCGCGTCCCACGCCTGGAAGACGAGCGAGAAGTTGAACGCCAGGTGCAGCTCGTCGGGGCGGACGTAGGGCGCGATGCGGCGCGGGTCGGAGAACACGACCTCGCCGACCAGGACGGGCGCCCGCTCGTAGCCGTCCGCGAGCGCGCGCCACCGGCGGTAGACGTCGTGCACCTCGGGCCGATCGATCGCGGCGCGCCAGTCGGAGGCGAACATCGACTGCGGGAACGGCTCCCGCTCGTCGCGGAGCTCGCGGTCCTTGTACAGCCCGTAGGCGACGTCGATCCGGAACCCGTCGAGGCCGCGGTCGAGCCAGAAGCGGACGATCTCGTCGAAGTCGTCGCGGACGGCGGGCGAGTCCCAGTCGAGGTCCGGCTGCTCGGGCGCGAACAGGTGCAGGTACCACTCGCCGCTCGCCTCGTCGAGCGTCCACGCAGGGCCGCCCCAGTTCGACGGCCAGTTGTTCGGTGGCCCGCCCTCGCGGCCGGGGCGGAAGACGTAGCGCGCACGGTCGGGGTGCGACGGGTCGGCGAGCGCGCTCTTGAACCACGGGTGCTCGCTCGACGAGTGGTTCGGGACGATGTCCGCGATCACGCGCAGGCCGAGCGCGTGCGCGTCCCGTATCAGCTCGTCGAAGTCGGCGAGCGTGCCGAAGAGCGGGTCGACGTCGACGTAGTCGGCGACGTCGTAGCCGTGGTCGGCGCCCGGCGACGGGTAGAACGGGGTCAGCCAGAGCGCGTCGACGCCGAGGTCGCGCAGGTACGGGAGCCGCGACCGGATGCCCTCGAGGTCGCCGACGCCGTTCCCGTCGGCGTCCGCGAAGCTGCGCACGTAGATCTCGTAGAAGACGGCGTCCCGCCACCACGCGCTCACGCGAGCGCCTCCACCAGCTCGTCGCGCCTCGGGATCGCCGAGCGGCCGTCGAGCGCGCGGCACGAGAGCGCCGCCGCGGCGTTCGCCGCGCGCAGCGCGTCGGGCAGCGGCAGCTCGTCGACGAAGGCGAGCAGTGCGCCGTGGAAGACGTCGCCGGCGCCGAGCGTGCTGACGACGGCCGGCGCCGCGACCCCCTCCGCCTCGATCGTCGTGCCGTCGCGCGTCGTCGCCGTGCAGCCCGCGGCGCCGCGCGTCGCCACCACGAGCCCGGCGCCGGCCGCGAGCGCGGACGCGGCGTCGCCGAGCTGTGCGCGCAGCGTCTCCTCCGTCGGCGCGTACAGGGCGACGCCGGCGAGCTCCAGGCCGTCGATCGGGTTGCCGCCGTCGACCGAGAGGCGGAAGCCGGCGCCGCGCACCGCCGCGAAGCCGGCGTGGTCGGCGTGCACCCAGTCCGCCGCCGCTGCGAGCGCGCGCGCCCCCTCGTCGAGCGAGACCGGCGGCGTCGTGCCGGGGTCGTGCACGATCGCGCGCGCCCCCGACGCGTCGACGAGGATCGTGCTCTGCGGGGAGCGTGCGCTCGCGACCGTGCGCAGCGCGGAGACGTCGACGCCCTCGGCGGCGAGGCCGTCGCGGATCGCCGCGCCGGCGTCGTCGTCGCCGACGACGCCGACGAACGAGGCCGCGGCGCCGAGGCGCGCCAGCGCGACGGCGGCCGTTGCCGCCGGCCCGCCGCCCGCGACCGTCCGGTCGCCGGCGACCACGCGCCCGTCCGCCTGCGGCAGCGCGGGCACCGCGAAGATCGTGTCGAGCGTGGCGAGGCCGACGCAGACCGCGCGCATCAGCGCACCAGCACCGTCAGGACCTGGTTCGGCCGGTACGGCAGCACGAGGGCGCCGTCCTCGATCGCGACGACGCCGGTCTCCTCCTCGAGCGCATTCGCAAGCCGTGCCTCCCCGACCGGCGATGCGAGCCGCACGCGCGCGACGCCGCGGGCGCCGTGCGCCTCGTACAGCCGCAGCACGAGGTCGTCGCTCCGCTCGCCGCGCTTGATCGTGTCGAGGACGACGTTCGGGTCGTCGACGGCGGCGAACGGCTCGGCCGGCACGGCGCTGGTCCAGCGGATCGGCGCGTTGAAGCGCATCGCCTCCGCCAGCACGCCCGCTTCGCGCCAGCCGCCGGCGTGCGGCAGCAGCGCGTACGCGAACTCGTGCACGCCCTGGTCCGCGTGCGGGTCGGGGCTCTTCGGCGCACGCAGCAGGCTGAGCCGCAGCTCGCTGCCGTGGCAGCTCCAGCCGTACTTCGAGTCGTTCAGGAGCGCGACGCCGAAGCCGTGCTCCGAGAGGTCGGCGAAGCGGTGCCCCGGCACCTCGTAGCGGGCCCGGTCCCAGCTGGTCGAGTAGTGCGTCGGGCGCTCGGTCGTGCCGAACGGCGTCTCGTACGTCGCCGTCTGCGCGCGCACCGCGAGCGGGAAGCACACCTTGAGCAGCGTGTGGCTCTCGTGCCAGTCGACCGTCGTGTGGAGCTCGAGCCGCCGCGCGCCCGCGTCGAGGCGCACGACCTGGCGCAGCGTGCTCGCCTCGCCGAGCCGCCGCTCGAACGCCACCTCGCCGCGCAGCGGCTCGGCGGTCACGACCTGCCACGACTCGGCCGGCGGGCAGTCGCGGCGCGTCTCGAGGTGCGACGGGTCGATGTCCCACGCGTCGAACTGCACCGGGTCGTCGTCGTACAGCTCGAGCCGGTTGCCCGGCGCCGCGAGCGCCTCGCGCCCGCTCGAGCGCTCGACGACGCTCTCGACGGAGCCGTCCGCGCCGAGGCGGACACGCAGGTGGGCGTTCTCCAGCGTCAGCCCGTCGACGCGCACCTTGTCGCCCGCCTCGACCGTGCGCGCGGCTGCGTACGGCGCCGCCTCGAGCACGCGCAGCTCGCCGGCGGGCGTCCGCACGACCTCGCGCCGCGCGACGCCGATCGTGTTCACCGGCGTGTCCCCGTCGCCGGCCAGCGCAGTCGCGCCCGTCTCGACCGTCGCGAAGTCGCGCGCCGCGTCCTCGTAGACCAGCGTGATCGACGAGCCCGGGAGGATGTCGTGGAACTGCTGCGTCAACAGCAGCTTCCATAGCCGGTCGAGCTCGGCCCGTGGGTACTCGCCGCCGCGCGTGCACGCGAGGAACTCGGCGTCGTGCAGCAGCTGCTCGCAGCGCCGGTTCAGCCGCTTCGTGAACGCCTGCGACGTGTAGACGCCGCGGTGGTACTCGAAGTAGAGCTCGCCGACGACGACGGGCCGCTCGCCGGGCTCGGCCTCGAGCGCCGCGAAGAACTCGTCGCTCGTCGCCGTGCGCGTGCGCGGCAGGCCCTGGAGGTCGCGCGCGCGCCGCAGCCACTCGAGCATCGACGGCGTCGGCCCGCCGCCGCCGTCGCCGTAGCCGAAGACGAGCAGGCTCGTGCCGCTGTGCTCGTGGTCCTTGTACTCGTGCTCGCTGCGAAGCAGGTCGGGGACGGTCGCGTCGCTCGAGTACGTGTCGGCGGGCGGGTAGTGCCCGAGCACCTCGCTGCCGTCGAGCCCCTGCCAGACGAACGTGTGGTGGTCCGGGCGGTTGAAGCGGTTCCACGACAGCTTCTGCGTCAGGAACCGCGTCAGCCCCGCGAGGCGCAGCAGCTGCGGCAGCTGGTTGCAGTAGCCGAACGCGTCCGGCGACCAGAACTCGCGGCAGCGCACGCCGAGCTCGTCCTCGAACCAGCGCTGGCCGTGCACGAGCTGGCGCAGCAGCGACTCGCCGGACGGGATGTTGCAGTCCGGCTCGACCCAGCTCCCGCCGACCGGGACGAACTGCCCCGTCCGCACCTTGGCGACGATGCGCTCCCAGAGGTCCGGGTTCCGCTCCTTGATCCACGCGTACTGCTGGGCCTGCGAGCACGCGAAGCGGTACTCGGGGTAGTCGTCCATGTAGCGCGTCTGGCTCGAGAACGTGCGCACCGTCTTCCGGTAGCTCTCGGCGAGCGGCCACAGCCACGCGGTGTCGATGTGCGCGTGGCCGATCGCGGCGAGCTCGTGCGCACGCGTCCCGTTCGTGTGCGCGTAGAGCGCCGTGAGGATCGCGGGGTCGCGCTCGTTGCAGAAGCGGTTCAGCTCGGAGCGCAGCTCGCCTGCCCAGCTCGGCGCGAGCGAGTCCGACGCCTCGAGCGCGCGCACCAGCTCGAAGTCGTGGTAGAGCCGCCAGGCCTCGGGGTCGAACGTCGCCAGCTCGCAGCGGACGAGCTCGGCAGGCACGTCCTTCGCGCCGAACATCCCGTTGCACGCGAGCTCGAGCCACAGCTCCAGCTGCTCGCCGCCGGCCGCCTCGCGCTTGAGCAGCGCGTCGGGACGCTCGCCGCCGCCGCCCGTGTTCAGGCCCTGCACGCTCCGGCCGTCGAGCCAGAGCGTCGACTCGCTCCGCGTCACCCAGAGCAGGTCGACGCGGCGGCCGCGCCACTCCTCCGGCACGGTCGCGCGCAGCCGGAACCAGTACGTCGCCCAGAGCGGGCCGAAGCGCTCGCCGAGCCCGGCCGGGCGGTAGTCGAGCCTTTGCGCCTCGTCGAGCGAGATGCGGTCGACGGGGCCCGCGACCAGGAGCTCGTCCGGGGGCCGCGTCTCCGGCCGGATCAGCGCGCGCAGGCGCTCGGACTCCTGCGCCAGGCGTGCGCGGGTGTACTCGAGGTGGCGGATCAACCCGCGGCGACAGGCGCGGCGGCGGCGCCGCCGACGAGGCTCTCGCCGGTCTCCGGCGAGAAGAAGTAGAAGCGCGACGGGTCGACGGCGAGCTGGATCTTCGAGCCGACCGGCGCCGAGGCGCGCGGGTCGACGCGCGCGGTGAAGAGCGACTGCCCGGTCGCGGCGAGCAGCGTCGCCCCGTCCTTCTCCTCGGGCGACTGGGCGTCCTCGACCAGCACCGGCTCGGCGGCGACGCCGAAGAAGATGTGCGCGTCCGAGCCGAGCTCCTCGACGACCTCGACGACGGTGTCGATCCGCGGCAGGTCGGCCTCGGCGAACGCGGTCGCCTCGAACGCCTCCGGGCGGATGCCGACGATCACGTCCCGCTGGCCGTTCGCAGGGCGGCGGCTCGGGTGGAGCGGGATCGTGAAGCCGCCGAAGACGACGCTCTCGTCCTCGAGCGTCGCCCGCACGAGGTTCATCGCCGGCGAGCCGATGAAAGCGGCCACGAACAGGTTCGCGGGCTCGTCGTACAGGCGCTGCGGCACGTCGACCTGCTGCACCTTCCCCTCGCGCATGACGGCGACGCGCTGGCCGAGCGTCATCGCCTCGACCTGGTCGTGCGTGACGAACACGGTCGTCGTGCCGAGCCGCGTGTGCAGCTGCTGGAGCGACGTGCGCATCCCGACGCGGAGCTTCGCGTCGAGGTTCGAGAGCGGCTCGTCCATCAGGAACGCGGCCGGCTCGCGCACGATCGCGCGCCCCATCGCGACGCGCTGCATCTGCCCGCCCGAGAGAGCGCGCGGGCGCCGGTCGAGGAGCTCCGAGAGGCCGAGCAGCTTCGCGACCTCCTCGACGCGCTTCGCCGTCTCGCGGCGCGGCGTCTTGCGTGCGCGCAGCGCGTAGCCGAGGTTCTGCCGCACCGTCATGTGCGGGTAGAGCGCGTAGTTCTGGAAGACCATCGCGATGTCGCGGGCGCCCGGCTGGAGGCGCGTGACGTCGCGGCCGCCGATCACGATCCGGCCCGAGCTGATCCGCTCGAGGCCGCCGATCGAGCGCAGCAACGTGGTTTTCCCGCAGCCCGAGGGACCGACCAGGACCATGAACTCGCCGTCGCCGATCGTCAGGCTGACGTCGTTCACGGCGAGCACGGTCGAGCCGAACACCTTGGTCACGTTCTCGAGCGCGATCTCGCCCACGTCGAGCGCACTGTACCCCGCCGCCGCGAAAGATGGCAACGTTGCCACATCGGCCGCGCGCCACTAGGCTCGGGACATGGCCCCCCTCGCCGCGGCCCGGGCGACCGAGGTCGTCCCCGGCGTCTTCCGCTTCCGCGACACGTGCAACGTGTACGTCCTCCCGACCGGCCGCGAGGCGGTGCTCGTCGACTTCGGCAGCGGCGCCGTGCTCGACCACCTCGGCGAGCTGGGCGTCGACCGGGTCACCGACGTGCTCGTCACGCACCACCACCGCGACCAGGTGCAGGGCCTGGCCCGGGCGGTCGCGGCCGGCATCCGCGTCTGGGTGCCGCCGGTGGAGGTCGACCTGATCGCGGGTGTCGACCGGCACTGGCAGTCGCGCCAGCTCGACAACGACTACGACCTGCGGCAGGACCGCTTCTCGCTGCTCGAGCAGGTGCCGGTCGCGGGCACGGTCGCCGAGTACCGCACGCGCCGGTACGGCGGGGTGGACGTCCACGCGGTGCCGACCCCGGGGCACACGATCGGCTCCGTCACCTACCTGGTCGACGTCGACGGCCGCCGCGTCGCGTTGAGCGGCGACCTCGTCTACGGCGAGGGCGAGGTCTGGTCGCTCGCCGCGACCCAGTGGTCGTACGGCGGCATGGAGGGCGCAGCGGCCACGCACGTCTCGTGCGGCGTGCTCGCGTCGCTGGAGCCCGACCTGCTGCTGCCGTCGCACGGTGAGCCCATCGACGATCCCGCGCACGCGCTCGCGCTCGTCCGCGCGCGCCTCCAGGAGCTGATCGACCTCCGCCGCGAGACGCCCTGGGACCTCGACGCGTGGCTGCGCCGTCCCTTCGCGCCGGTGACGCCGCACCTGCTCCGGAACCGGACGTGCCTCGCGCACAGCTACGTCCTGCTCTCCGAGTCGGGCGCGGCGTTGCTGATCGACTTCGGCTACGACCTGAACACGGGGACGCCGCCCGTCAGCGAGCGCGCCGCGCGCCGGCCGCTGCTCGCGTCGCCCGACGCGCTCCGCCGCGATCACGGCGTCGACCGCGTCGAGGTCGTCGTGCCGACCCACTACCACGACGACCACGTCGCCGGCATCAACCTGCTGCGCGACGTGGAAGGCACGGAGGTGTGGGCGCCCGCCAACGTCGCGCCGGTGCTCGAGCGGCCGACGCGCTACGACGTGCCGTGCCTCTGGTTCGAGCCGGTGCGCGTCGACCGGACGCTCGCGCTCGGCGAGACCGTTCGCTGGCGCGAGTACGAGCTGACGGTGCACCCGCTCCCGGGTCACACGCTGTTCGCGGCCGCGATCTCCTTCGAGGTGGACGGGAAGCGCGTGCTCGCGCGCGGCGACCAGGAGGCCACGGAGGGCGCCCGCGACGTCGCGAACTACTACTACCGAAACCGCTTCCGGCTGGACGACTACGTCGCGAGCGCGGAGCTGTACAGGCGGTTGCGGCCCGACGTGATCGTCAGCGGCCACTGGTTCCCGCGCGAGGTGACTGACGAGTACCTCGACCGCCTGCTCGCGGACGGCCGCCGGCTCGCCGAGCTGCACCGCGAGCTGCTGCCGCTCGACGATGTCGACTTCGGCGCGGACGGCGCCGGGGCGCTGGTCGAGCCGTACCGCTCCGCCGTTCGCTCGGGCGAGCCGTTCCGGCTCGACGTGACCGTGCGGAACCCGTTCGCGCGCCCGGCCGCGGCGACCGTGGCCCTCGCCGTGCCGGACGGGTGGACGGCGCCGGCGCCGCAACAGGCCGAGCTCGAGGCGCACGGGTCGGCGGCGCTCGCCTTCGAGCTCGTCGCCGGCCCGCCGGCGAGGCGCGCGCGCCTCGGGGCGGACGTGACGGTCGACGGCACGCCGTTCGGGCAGCTCGCCGAGGCCCTGGTGGACGTGGCGTGAGCGAGCTCGTCGAGACCCGCTCGTACCGGCTCGAGGTCGACGACGCCGGCCTGACCGCCCGTGTCTCGACGCCCGCCGGCGAGCAGCTGCTCGCGCTGCGGCCGCTCGCGGCGCTCGACACGACGACGGCGCCCGACGAGACGCTCGAGGTGCACCCGCCGCGCCGCGAGGACGAGCGGACGATCGTCGTCGAGCGGCGCTCGACCTGCTGGGAGGCGGCCGCGACGACGTTCGTCTGCGGCGACGACACGGTCGACGTCCGCACGAGCGTGCGCGGCCGCGGCGCGCTGGCGACGGCGCACCTGCTCGCCGGGCGCTCGCTGCTGCCGGGGAGGCCGACCGGCTACCTGCCGAGCGGCACCGGCTTCCGCACGCTCTTCTCGCCCAACCCCGGCGACCCCGGCAGGCTCGCCTGCGGCGCCGACGAGCAGGCGGTGCTCGGCGTCGTCGGCGACAGCGAGCCCGGCCGCGGGCACTGGCTGTTCACGCCGGCGCCGCTCTGGCTCGGTTTCAGCCGGGCGGCGCTGGAGGCGCCCGAGCCCGCGGCGTGGGTCGGGCTCGGCATCTCGGCGCCGGTGGAGGCGCTTCGGTTCACCGAGGCCGTCTACCGCCCCGCCGACCGCGGGTTCTCGCTCGAGCTCGACTACGACGGCCACACGGCAGTCGACGGCGCGTTCGAGGCGCCGACGCTCGTCTGGAGCTTCGGCGTCACCGACCCGTACGCGGGCCTGCGTCGCCACCGCGAGGAGCTCGCCGAGCGCGGCGCCGCGCCGCCCGTCCGGCCGCGGCCGGCGCCGGAATGGTGGAGCGAGCCGATCTTCTGCGGCTGGGGCGCGCAGTGCGCGCGCGGCCGCGAGCTCGACCGGCCGGCTTCCGACTTCGCGACCCAGGCCGAGTACGACGCCTTCCTCGCGACGCTCGAGCGGGAGGGGCTGGTCCCGGGGACGGTCGTGCTCGACGACAAGTGGCAGGCGGACTACGGCACGAACGAGCCCGACCCCGCCAAGTGGCCCGACCTGCGCGGGTGGATCGCCGACCGGCACGCGCGCGGCCAGCGCGTGCTGCTCTGGTGGAAGGCGTGGGACCCGGAGGGCGCGCCGCCCGAGCTCTGCGTCCGCAACCCCGACGGCGTCCCGGTCGCGCTCGACCCGTCCCAGCCGGGCACGCGCGAGCTGCTCGCGGCACAGCTGACGAGGATGCTCGCACCGGACGGGCTCGACGCCGACGGGCTCAAGGTCGACTTCACGGCGCGCACTCCGGCCGGGCGCGCGCTGACCGCGCACGGGTCGTGGGGGATCGCGCTGCTGCACGAGCTGCTCGCCGTCGTGCACCGCGCTGCGAAGGCGGCGAAGCCCGACGCGCTCGTGATCACGCACGCGCCGCACCCGGCGTTCGTCGACGTCACGGACATGATCCGCCTCAACGACATGCTCCGGCTCGACGACGAGGGGCCGTTCGCGCGGGTCACGCCGCAGATGCGACACCGCGCCGCGGTCGCGCACGCGAGCGTGCCGGAGCTCGAGGTCGACACCGACGACTGGTCCGTGCCGAGCCTCGAGGAGTGGCGCGAGTACCTCGCGGCGAAGCCCGAGCTCGGCGTGCCCGCCCTCTACTACGCGGACACGATCGACGCGACGGGCGAGCGGCTCGAGCCGGCCGACTACGAGGCGCTGCGCCGGACGTGGGCGGCGTGGCGCGCGCGGAGGGCGGCGTGACGGCGCCCGTCGAGCCGACGCGTGAGGAGCACCGCCCGCGGCGCCAGGTCACGCTCGCCGACATCGCGCGCGAGGCGGGCACCTCCGCCTCGACCGCGTCGCGCGCGCTCAGCGGGCACGGCTACGTGTCGGCCGACGCACGCGAGCGGCTGCTCGCCGCGGCCGAGCGGCTCGGCTACGTCCCGAACGTCTGGGCGCAGACGCTGAAGCGGCGGACGAGCCGCATCGTCGGCGTCGCCGTCTCGGACCTCGGCAACGAGTTCTACGCGCGCCTCGCGTCGGGGATCGAGGAGACGCTGCGCGACGCCCGGTACCAGATGATCCTGCTCGGCGACAACAGCCAGGCGGACGAGGAGCTCGCCGGCGCCCGCACGTTCATGACGATGCGCGCACCGGGCGTGATCCTGACGCCGGTCGGCGGCGAGGCGACGGAGCTGCTGCTCTCGCGCGGCGTCGCCGTCGTCGAGGTCGACCGGCGCGTCGCGAGAGGCCCCTGCGACGCTGTGGTGATCGACAACGAGCGCGGCGCCTTCGCCGCGACGAGCCACCTGCTGACGCTCGGGCACGTGCGGATCGGCCTGCTGCACGCCGACACGCAGTGGACGACCGACGCGGGGCGGCTCCGCGGCTACCTGTCCGCGCACGAGGCGATGTCCGTGCCCGTCGACGAGCGCCTGATCCTGCCGATCGCGTTCCACGCGCGCGACGCGGAAGAGCGGATCGCGGCGCTCCTCGACATCGAGCGTCCGACCGCCCTGTTCGCGGCGAACAACCTCCTCACCGAGCAGGCCTGGCGCGTGCTCCGCCGGCGCGGGCTGCGCCTCCCCCAGGACGTCTCGCTCGTCGGCTTCGACGACCTGCCCTGGATGGAGATGGTCGAGCCCGGGATCACGGCCGTGCTCCAGCCGACCACCGAGCTCGGACGGCGCGCCGCCCGGCTGCTGCTGCGGCGGATCGCCGACCCGCTGCGGGAGCCGACCGTCGAGGTGCTGCAGCCGAGCCTGATCCTGCGCGGCTCTACCGGCGCGGTTTCTGCGAACGCTGCCAGAAGTTAGGGGGATTTCCCACACGCCGACCGGCTTGACGGTCGCTGTGAACGTGTGCTTTCGTTGTGGTTACGTTTCCACAAACGCCGGGCCGTGAGGCACGGCTTTCCGAGTGAGGGGAGATTCATGCCTGGACGGCACAAGCGGATGCTCGTCGCGTGCCTGACGCTCGCGGTCGCTGCGCTCGCGACGACGGTCATGACGACCATCGCCAGCGCGCACACGACCCGGTGGCAGGCGGGGACGCTGAACATCTACGGGTTCGGCACGGGCGACGACGTCGCGCAGTCCCGCGCCGCGCTCGCGAAGGCGGCGGTCGGCATCCCGGTCAACAGCCCGAGCGGCGGCTTCAACGACCAGACGTTCCTCGCGGACATCGCGTCGGGCAACGTGCCCGACCTGGTCTACATGGACCGGCAGAAGGTCGGTACGTACGCGGCGAAGGGTGCCCTGATGCCGCTGACGTCGTGCATCAAGTCGCAGAAGATCAACATGAAGCAGTACCGGATCCCGGCCGTGCAGGAAGTCACCTACAAGGGCCAGGTCTACGGGATCCCCGAGTTCTTCACGGTGCGCACGATCATCGTGGACAACAAGGTGCTCGACCAGACGCACACGCCGATCAGCTGGCTGAACCCGGCGAAGCCGGCGCAGATGCTGAAGGCAGCGCAGCAGATGGCGATCGTCTCGGGCGGCAAGGTCTCCCGGATCGGCTTCGACCCGAAGCTGCCGGAGTTCTTCCCGCTCTGGGCGAAGGCCTACGGCGTCGACATCCTGTCGGCGGACGGCCTGCATCCGCACCTGAACGACCCGCGCGCGGTCGCGGCGCTCACCTACGCCGTCAACCTGATCAAGGCGCAGGGTGGCTACAACGCCTTCATGGCGTTCCGCAACACGTGGGACTTCTTCGGCTCCGACAACCAGGTGGCGAAGGACCAGATCGGCGCGTGGCCGATGGAGGACTGGTACTACAACGTGCTCGCGTCGACGTCGCCCGACGTCCACATCACGGGCCTCCAGTTCCGCAACCTGAAGAACCAGCCGATCAACTACGAGACCGGCAGCGCGTGGGCGATCCCGAAGGGCTCGAAGAACGCGGGTGCGGCGTGCACCTGGGCCCGGGTGATCACGTCGGTGAAGGCGTGGATGGCTGCGGCGACGAACCGCCTGTCGATCCGCCAGAAGGCGGGCCAGCCGTACACGGCCCTCCGCACCGCCAACGCGGTCGCGGACGCGCAGATCCTGAAGGACACCTACAAGTCGATCAACCCGTACTTCGACGAGGCGATCAAGAAGCTGGACGCCGTCCAGCGCTTCTCGTTCGGCATCCCGGCGTCGCCGGCGAGCTCGGAGTTCCAGACGGCGTGGTCGACGGCCGTCACGAACGTGCTCAACGGGACGCAGTCGCCGAAGCAGGCGCTCGACCAGGCGCAGGCGCAGGCGGTCGCCGCGATCAAGGCGGCGGCCAAGTAAGGTCGGCGGGCGAGGCCTGCCGAACGTGACGAACGCAGCCGTAACGACAGCGCCGGGCCCTCTCGCGAGGGCCCGGCGCTGGGCTGCCGCCTGGCGGGAGCGCGAGACCTGGGCGGCCTTCGCGTTCCTCAGCCCATGGCTGTTCGGCTTCGTCGTGTTCACGGCCGGGCCGATGGTCGCGAGCGCGGTCCTCTCGTTCACCGACTACAGCATCATCCAGACGACGCACAACGTCGGCTTCTCGAACTACACGCAGCTGTACCACGACCCGCAGGTCGCGACCGCGCTGAAGAACACGCTGATCTACAGCGTGATGTTCGTCCCGGCCCACGTGATCGTGGCGCTCCTGCTCGCGATGCTGCTCGCGCGCGTCGGCCGCTTCGCCGGCTTCTTCCGCACCGTCTTCTACCTGCCGACGCTGACGCCGTTCGTCGCCGTCGGCGTCCTCTACTACCTGCTCTTCAACGGCGACTACGGCCTGATCAACGCGGCGCTCGGCTACATCGGGATCAAGGGGCCGTACTGGCAGACCGACCCGAACTGGATCAAGCCCGGGCTCGTGCTGATGAACACCTGGCAGGTCGGCGGTAGCGTCGTGATCTTCCTGGCGGCGCTGATGAACGTGCCGAAGAATCTGCTCGAGGCGTCCGCGATCGACGGCGCCTCCGCGTGGCGGCGCTTCCGCGACGTGACGCTGCCGATGATCAGCCCGGCGCTCTTCTTCGTGGTGATCATCAACACGATCGCGGCGCTGCAGACGTTCGACCAGGCCTACACCGCGTTCTTCAACGCAAACACGCCGAACGGCGACCAGTCCGCGCTCTTCTACGTCATCTACCTCTTCCAACAGGCGTTCGTGAACTTCCACATGGGCTACGCCTCCGCGCTCGCGTGGGTGCTGTTCGGGATCGTGATGGTCGTGACCGTCGTGCAGATCGTCGTCAGCCGGCGCTTCGTGTACTACGAGGGCGGCGACCGCTGATGGCCGCGACGCCCGTCCCCTCCGGGGGCACCGCCGCCGTCCCGCCGTCACTCGTGATCGACGAGCCGACTCGGCCCTGGTGGCGGCCGGAGAAGCCGATCCAGACGACGGTCTACCTGCTGCTGCTGCTCGGGTGCAGCGTGATCTTCCTCTACCCGTTCCTCTGGTCGGTCAGCGCCTCGCTGAAGCCGCGCCCCGAGGTCTTCGACAACAAGCTGATTCCCCGTCACTGGGAGTTCGTCAACTACAAGTGGCTGTTCACCGGCGCGCCGGGCACGACGTACGTGCCGCCGTTCGGGCACTGGCTCTGGAACACCTTCTACATCGCCACGCTCGGCGCGATCTTCGTCACCGTCTCGAGCGCGCTCGTCGCCTTCTCGTTCGCGTACTTCCGCTTCCCGCTGCGGAACGCGCTCTTCGGCCTGGTTCTCGGGTCGATGATGCTGCCGAGCGCGGTGACGATGATCCCGACGTTCCTGATCTGGAACCACCTGCACCTGGTCGGGACGACGTACCCGATGTACCTGTCGAACCTGTTCGGGAGCGCCTTCTACATCTTCCTGCTGCGCCAGTTCTTCCTCGGCATCCCGCGCGAGCTGTTCGAGGCGGCGCGCGTGGACGGCGACAACTACTGGCGCATGTTCTGGCGCATCGCCGTGCCGCTCGCGAAGCCCGCGCTGATCGTCGTCTTCGTCTTCGAGTTCGTCGCCAAGTGGAAGGACCTGATGTCGGCGCTGATCTACCTGCGCGCCGACAACCAGTTCACGCTCGCCAAGGGCCTGTTCACGCTGCTCGGCATCTACGGCCCGAGCGCGGGCGGGCACGGCGACTACGAGGTGATCATGGCCGGCTTCGTGCTGATGACGCTGCCACTGATCGTCATCTTCTTCCTCGGGCAGCGGTTCTTCATCGAGGGCATCGCGACCTCGGGCCGAAAGGGCTGAGAAGGTTGTCGCTGGGTGCAGCCACCGCTGTCCCGACGGGGGCGGCCGACCCTCATGCGCCCGTGCTCGCTCTCGACATCGGCGGCACGAAGCTCGCCGCCGGCGTCGTCGACGCCGGCGGCGGCGTGCACTCGTTCGACATCGCCGCGAGCCACGCGGCCGATGGGCCGGCTCCGACCCTCGAGCGGCTGTTCGAGCTCGGCCGCCGCGCCGTCGCCGACTCCGGGCTCGCGTGGTCGGAGGTCGGCGCGGTCGGGATCGGCTGCGGCGGCCCGCTCGACGCGCAGCGCGGCGTCCTGATCGCGCCGCCGCACCTGCCGGGCTGGCACGACGTGCCGGTGACGGCTCTCGCCGAGCAGGAGTACGGGCTGCCGGCGACGCTCGAGAACGACGCCACCGCGGCCGCGCTCGGCGAGTACCGCTTCGGCGCCGGCGCGGGCACGCGCAACATGGTCTACCTGACGATCTCGACGGGGGTCGGCGGCGGCGCCGTGATCGGCGGCCGTCTCTACCGCGGCGCGAGCGGCAACGGCGGCGAGCTCGGCCACGTCACGGTCGACTGGCACGGGCGCCACTGCCGCGGGTGCGGCCGGCGCGGCTGCCTCGAGGCGTACGTCTCGGGCACGTCGATCGCCGAGCGCGCGCGCGAGGCCGGCCTGCCGTACCGCTCTGCGGAGGAGATCGCCGCCGCGGCGCGCGAGGGAGACCCCGGCGCGGCGGCGGTGTGGGTCGAGACGGTCGAGGCGCTCGCCTGCGGGCTGACCTCGATCGTCAACCTGTTCGAGCCGGAGCTGGTCGTGCTCGGCGGCGGCGTCAGCCGCTCGGGCGAGCAGCTGATCGGGCCGGTGCGCGAGCTGGTGACCGCGAGCGCGATGCGGCCGGCCGGCGACGCGGTCGAGATCGTGGCCTCGGCGCTCGGGGAGCGCGTCGGCGTCGTCGGGGCGGCGGCGATCGTCTACGACCGCGCCGCGCCGGAGGCCGCGCGTGGCTGACGCGCGGCGGGCGGTCGCCGACCACGTCGAGCTGGCGGGCCGCCTCGAGGAGCTGCTCCCGCGCGCGGAGGAGGCGGTGCGCGTCCTCGTCGACGCGTTCGCCGCCGGTGGGCGCGTGTACACGCTCGGGAACGGCGGCAGCGCCGCCGACTCGCTGCACTTCGCCGAGGAGCTCGTCGCGCGCTTCAAGCGCGAGCGCCGGCCGCTGCCGGCGCAGTCGCTCGCCGCCGACCCGACCGCGCTCACGTGCATCGCGAACGACTACGAGTACTCGGACGTGTTCGCGCGCCAGGTGCGCGCGTTCGCGCGCTCGGGCGACGTCGTCGTCGGCTTCACGACCAGCGGGCGGTCGGCGAACGTGGTCCGCGCGCTGGAGGCGGCCCGCGAGGCGGGCGCGACGACGATCCTCTTCGGCGGCGGCGACGGCGGGCCGGCGGCGGAGCACGCGGACGTGGCGCTCGTCGTGCCCTCCGACTCGACCGCGCGCGTGCAGGAGATGCACGTGCTGCTCCTGCACGTGATCCTCGACGAGGTCGACGAGTGGGCCGCGACGTGAGGCGGCCGCGGAGGCTGCACCTGATCGGCAACGCCCACATCGACCCGGTGTGGCTGTGGCAGTGGCCCGAGGGCTACCAGGAGGTGCGCACGACCTTCCAGTCGGCGGTCGACCGGCTCGCGGAGTACCCGGACTTCGTCTTCACCTGCGACTCGTCGCTCTTCCTCGCGTGGGTGGAGGAGAGCGACCCGGCGCTCTTCGCGCAGATCAGGGAGCGCGTGGCCGAGGGCCGCTTCCAGATCGTCGGCGGCTGGTGGATCGAGCCCGACTGCAACGTCCCCGGCGGCGAGTCGTTCGTGCGGCAGGCGCTCTACGGTCAGCGGTACCTGAAGGAGAAGCTCGGCGTCACCGCGACGGTCGGAGCGAACCTCGACTCGTTCGGGCACAACGCGTCGATCCCGCAGATCCTCGCGAAGAGCGGCTGCGACTCCTACGTCTTCCTGCGGCCGCAGCGGCACGAGAAGGAGCTCGAGAGCCCCGTCTTCTGGTGGGAGTCCCCCGACGGCTCGCGCGTCCTCGCCTACCGGATCCCGCACGAGTACTGCGCGCCGAAGGACGACATCGGCGAGCACGTCGAGCGGGCGATCGAGTCGCTGCCGGAGGGTGACGAGGACTGGGCCGTGTTCTACGGCGTCGGCAACCACGGCGGCGGCCCGACGATCGCGAACCTCGAGCAGATCAGGCGGCTGAACGAGCGCGGCGACCTGCCGCGGCTCGAGCCGAGCTCGCTGCGGGCGTTCTTCGACGGCCTCGAGGCCGACGGCGAGCGCTTCCCGGTCGTGCGCGGCGAGCTGCAGTACCACGGCGCCGGCTGCTACACGACGCACTCCGGCATCAAGCGCTGGAACCGGCGCGCGGAGAACCTGCTCGTGCGCGCGGAGAAGTGGAGCGCGATCGCGGATGCGCTCGGATCGAGGCCGTACCCGCACGCCGAGCTGACGACGGCGTGGCAGCTGCTGCTCTTCAACCAGTTCCACGACACGCTCGCCGGCACCTCGATCGAGCCGGCGTACGAGGACGCGCGCGACCAGATCGGCCACGCGTGCTCGCTCGCGGCGAACGCCTTCAACGCGGCGACGCAGTCGCTCGCGCGGCGGATCGCCATCGAGCAGGAGGAGGAGATGCGGCCGGTCGTCGTGTTCAACCCGCATTCGTGGCCGCTGCGCACCGACGTCGAGCTCGAGTACACCTGGACGCGCAAGGAGGGCCACCACGTCGTCGACGACGAGGGCGAGGCGGTGCCGATGCAGGTGACGCGACCGCTGACGACGATGAGCGGGATGCGCAACCGCTTCGCCTTCCCCGTCGACGTACCGCCGCTCGGCTGGCGCGTCTACCGAATCCGCCTCGGCGCGGTCGAGGGCGAGCCGCTCGCCTGCGCCGACCACCGGCTCGAGAACGAGCACGTGCTGCTGGAGCTCGACCAGGCGACCGGCCGGATCGCGAGGCTCGTCCTCAAGGAGACCGGCGCCGACCTCGCGGCGCCCGGCGCCCCGCATGCCGTCGTCGTCGACGACCGCAGCGACACGTGGGGCCACGGCGTCGAGCGCTACGACGCCGCCATCGGCGAGTTCGAGTGCGTCTCGGTCCGGCTGCTCGAGTCCGGCCCCGTGCGCGCGATCCTGCGCATCGAGAGCCGCTACGGCTCGTCGACCCTGCGCGAGGACTACGTGCTGAGCGCCGGCGCGCGTCATGTCGACGTCCGCGTCGCGCTCGACTGGCACGAGCAGCTCAAGCTGCTGAAGCTCCGCTACCCGACCTCCGTCGACGCGGAGACGGCGACGTACGAGATCCCGTACGGGCACCTCGAGCGGCCGGCGAGCGGGCACGAGGAGCCCGGGCAGTCGTGGGTCGACGTCTCGGGCGACGGGCGCGGGCTGTCGGTGATCAACGACGCGAAGTACGGCTACGACGTGCGCGGCGGCGACATCGGCATCTCCGCGGTGCGCAGCCCGGTCTGGGCCTGGCACGACCCGCGCGAGCTCGAGGAGGGCGGCGACTTCGAGTACATGGACCAGGGCCGGCAGACGTTCCTCGTCCGGCTCGTGCCGCACGCGGGCGACTGGCGCGGGTCGGGCGTCGTGCGCCTCGCCGCCGAGCTGAACCAGCCGCCGTTCGCGCTGATCGAGACCTTCCACGCCGGCGACCTCGCGCAGCGCGCGACGTTCGTCGACGACGGCGGCGGCGACGTCGTGCTGACGGTGCTGAAGGGCGCCGAGGACGGCGTCGGCGTCGTCGTGCGCGCAGTCGAGACCGCCGGCCGCCCCGCGGCGGTCGTTCTCCGCGTGCTGGGCGCCGAGGTCGCCGCGGAGTTCGGGCCGAACGAGATCAAGACGTTCCACATCGGCGAGGAGCTGCGCGAGGTGAACCTGCTCGAGTGGTGACGCAATGGCAGCTGAAGGGCTGCCTCGGGGACGAGTGGCAGTGGCACCTGACGAAGCCGTGGGACGCGCCGGGCTGGCTGCCGGCGCGCGTTCCCGGCAGCGTGATCGACGACCTGATGCGCGCCGGCGAGCTGCCGGACGTCTACGTCGAGCGCGCGAGCCTCGCCGCCGAGTGGGTGTGGCAGCGGTCGTGGATCTACCGCTGCCGCCTCGAGGTCGCCGAGCCGTCGGTGCTCGACTTCGAAGGGGTGGACCACGCGGCGACCGTCTTCGTCGACGGCGAGGAGGCCGGGCGGCACGAGGGCGCCTTCACTCCGTTCGCGGTCGACGTGCCCCCGGGCGAGCACCTGCTCGCCGTCGTCGTCCACCCGGCGCCGCCGAGCGAGCCGCAGGTGGGGGAGACGAGCCGCGTGCACGTGCACAAGCCGCGCATGAACTACGGCTGGGACTTCTGCCCGCGCCTCGTGCACCAGGGGATCTGGCGGCCGGTGACGTTGCGCCCGGCCGGCCCCGCCCCGGCGCCCGCGCCCGCAGCGCGGCCGCGGGCGACGCTGACGGACGACGACGCGCTCGTCGTCGACGGCGAGCGGCAGCTCGTCAAGGGCTGGAACTGGGTGCCGGTCGACGCGCTGTACGGCGTCCCGCGCCCGGAGAAGGTGCGCCGGCTGCTCGAGCTCGCGGCCGCATCGGGCGCGAACCTCGTGCGCGTCTGGGGCGGCGGCCTCATAGAGAGCGACGAGTTCTACGAGCTCTGCGGCGAGCTCGGCCTGAACGTCTGGCAGGAGTTCAGCCAGTCGAGCTCGGGGATCGAGAGCGTGCCCTCGTCGGACCCCGCGTTCGTCGAGACGATGGCCGCCGACGCACGGGCGATCGTGCCGCGGCTGCGCCGCCACCCGGCGCTCGCCGTCTGGTGCGGCGGCAACGAGCTGGACGGCGACGACTCGACGCCGGTGCTGGCGGCGCTGTGCGAGGTCGTCCGCGAGCTCGATCCCGAGCGCGCGTGGCGCGCGACGTCGCCGCTCGGCGAGATCGACGTGCACGGCCCGTGGGAGCACCAGGGGCTGCGCGCGCACACCGCGCTCTACGACGAGGGCAAGCCGTGCCGCCTGCACAGCGAGTTCGGCGTCGAGGGGATGACGAACCGCCGCGCGCACGAGGCGCTGATCTCGGCGGAGCACCGCTGGCCGGCCGACCGCACGAACCCGGTCTACGAGCACCTCGGCGCCTGGTGGAACAACGCGCCGCTCGTGCAGGAGTCCTTCGGCGGCCGCATCGGCGACCTCGAGACGCTGCGCCGGGCGAGCCAGTGGCTCCAGTACGACGGCCTGCGCTACGCCGTCGAGGCGCGGCTGCGGCGCGGCATCGGCGTCATCCCGTGGCAGCTCAACGAGTCCTTCCCGAACGCGTGGTGCACGTCGTGCGTCGACTGGCACGGGGAGCCGAAGCCCGCCTACTACGGCGTCAAGCGCGCCTACCTCGGCGCGCCGTCGGCGCGCTTCGCCACCTGGGCATGGGGCGGCGAGCGCGAGGTGCGGGTGCAGGGGAGCGGCCGCATCGTCGACCTCCACGGCGCGGTCGTCGCCGAGGGGGACGGCGAGCTCGTCGCGCCGCTCGACGAGATCGCGACCGACGTCTTCCTCGTCGACCTGCACGGCGCGAACCGGTACGTGATGACCAAGGCGAAGACGCTCGCGCCGCTCCTCGACCTGCCGCCGGCGACTGTCGTCCTCGCCGACGGCGTGCTGCGGAACGAGGGCGACGTCGCGGCGGTCGGGATCGTGCTCGGCGACGTGATCGACCTGCTGCCCGGCGAGGAGCGAGCGGTCGACGCCGAGGGCGCGGTGGAGGGGTGGAATGTTCAGGGCGCTTGACGCCGCGGGTGCGCCGGTCGACGGGTTCGCGTTCGAGGGCCACGCGGTCACGTGGACCGGGGCCGAGCCGGTCGACGCGTCGATCCGCTACGAGCTCGCGCTCGACGGCGGCCCGGACTGGCTCGTGCCCGGCGTCTTCTACGGCGAGAACCGGCCGGCCGCCTGCACGCGCATCTACCCGCGCTTCACGGAGGGTCACGTCGACGTCGAGCGTATGGAGTCCGACGCGTGGTCGTTCCGCGCCGACCGCTGCGCGACTCCCGCCGTCCTCTGCGGCGGCCGCGGCCTGCGCACGAGCGAGCAGGGGCCGCTCGGGCAGTCGGGGGTGGGCTTCGCCTGGCGCGACGGCCGCCCGGTCGTGTGGCTCGACTTCCCCTACCGCGAGGAACCGCTCCGTTACGACGGCAGCGAGACGCCCGCGGCTCCGGACGTCCTGACGTATCGCTGGCGCCCGGGTGAGCACGTCGAGCTGGACATCCGCCCGTGCGACGCGGCCGCGCTGCGGCCGGCCGAGCCGTTCGTCGACCCCGGCTGGGTGCCGGTCGAGGAGGCGGCGGAGCTCGCGGCGTGGGGCCTCTACCGCTGGCACTACCGCCCCGACCCGCCGCGCCTGATCGAGACCGCCGCCTTCGACCGCGACGCGTTCGGCGAGCGCGGCGACCGCGACCACATGCACGTCTCCTGGGTGAGCGGCGTCCCGTACGCGTACGCGCTGCTCCGCCACGGCCGCCGCGTCGGCAACGCCGAGTACGTGGCCGCGGCGGAGGCGGTCCTCGACCATGTCGCCGGCAACCTGACCCCGGGCGGCACCTTCTGGGCGCAGTGGACGGCGGAGCGCGGCTGGACGACCGGCTGGCACCCCGACCGCACGCGCCTGCACGCGCGCACGCTCGCGGACGCGACCCTCTTCATGCTGCGCGCCGGCGGTCGCTGGACGGACGCCGCGCGCTCGAACGTCGCGGTCGCCCTGCGGACGCAGCGGGACGACGGCGCGCTGCCCGCGGCGCACCACGTCGAGACCGGCGACGCGGTCGCATGGGAGGGCACGGCGGGGATCGCCTGGGTGCCGGCGCTGGTCGAGGCGGGCGAGCTGGACGCGGCGCGGCGCGCCGGGGAGTACTACCGCCGCTTCGCCATCTTCCAGGGCGCGCCCGAGGACGTCGACCTCGCGCCGAGCTCGGAGGACGGCTACGCCGCGGTGATGGCCCTCGTCGCGCTCGAGGACTGGGAGGCGGCGCGGCGCGCGGCCGACTGGATGCTCACCTTCCGCTACACCTACGACGTCTCGTTCCCGGAGACGACGATGCTCGGCCGCTACGGCTTCCGCACGCGCGGCGCCGACCAGGCCTCGCCGGCGAACCAGCACCTGCACGCGTTCGGGCTGATCTGCCTGCCCGAGCTCCTGCGGCTCGCGCGCGCGACCGGGGACGACTGGTATGAGCGCACCGCCCTCGAGAACCTCGCGTGCTTCCGCCAGTTCATCGCGCGCGCCGACGGCGACTTCGACGCGTGGCGCGGGATGGCGGCCGAGCGCTACTACCAGACCGACTGCTTCCAGGCGAAGGGCATGCTCGGCACGCTCTCGCACGCCTGGTCGATCGGCGTGCTGCTCTACGCCTGCGAGGAGGTGCTCGCGTGAAGCTCGCCGTCGTCGGCGCGGGCTCGACGTACACGCCCGAGCTGGTGGACGGGCTGATCCGGATGCGCGACCTGCTGCCGCTCGAGGAGCTCGCGCTGGTCGACACCGACGCGGGCCGGCTCGAGACGCTGACCGGGATGACGCGCCGGATGCTCGCGCGCGGCGACTACCCGGTGCGGCTCGCGCCGACGACCGACCTCGACGAGGCGATCGAGGGTGCGTCCGCGGTGCTGATCCAGCTGCGCGTCGGGGGGCAGGACGCGCGCATCGTCGACGAGGCGCTGCCGCTCCGCTGCGGCTGCATCGGGCAGGAGACGACCGGGTTCGGCGGCCTGGCGAAGGCGCTGCGGACGGTGCCCGTCGTGCTCGGCATCGCCGAACGCGTGCGCGAGCGCGCGCCGGACGCGTGGATCGTCGACTTCACGAACCCGGTCGGGATCGTCACCAAGGCGCTGCTCGACGCCGGCCACAGGGCCGTCGGCCTGTGCAGCGCCGCGATGGTCTTCCAGCGGCACTTCGCGAAGGTCCTCGACGTCGCCCCGGAGCGGATCGAGCTCGACCACGTCGGCCTCAACCACCTGACGTGGGAGCTCGGGGTGCGGCTCGACGACGCCGAGGTGCTGCCGCTCCTCGTCAACGAGCACGTCGACCGGGTCGCGCCCGCGTGCGGCCTGCCGCCCGACCTCGTGCGCCGGCTCGGCGTCGTCCCCTCGTACTACCTGCACTACTTCTACGACCACGACGACCTCGTCGAGCACGCGCGCACGCACCCGTCGCGCGCGGAGGAGGTGAAGGCGATCGAGCGCGAGCTGCTCGAGCTCTACGCCGACGAGGGTGTCGACACGAAGCCGGAGCTGCTCTCGCGCCGCGGCGGCGCGTTCTACTCCGAGGCGGCGGTGGAGCTGCTCGCGAGCCTGCTCGGGACGAGCCGGCACCACCGCCACGTCGTCAACGTGCGCAACCGCGGCACGCTCCCGTTCCTGCCCGACGAGGCGGTGGTGGAGGTGCCCGCACGCGTCGGCGCCGACGGCATCCATGCGCTCGACGTGCCGCAACTCGACGCGGTCGCGCGCGGCCTCGTCGCGCACGTCTCCGCCTACGAGGACCTGGCGCTCGAGGCGGCGCTGCAGGGCGGACGCGAGCGCGTCTTCCGCGCGCTGCTCGCGCACCCGCTGGTGGGACAGCGCCGCCAGGCGGAGGAGCTGGCAGACCTGCTGATCGACGCGAACAGGCGGTACCTCGCGTGGGCGTGATCGTCGGCGTCGACGGCGGCAACTCGAAGACCGAGCTGCTCGCGGCCACCGACGACGGCGCGCTCGTCGCGCTCGTCCGCGGCCCCGGCAGCAACTCGCACGCCCCGGCGGGGCCCGAGGGCACGGCCGACGTGATCGGCGGCCTCGTCGCGGAGACGGGGCTCGAGCCGCCGTTCGACCACGGCGCGTTCTTCCTCTGCGGCGCGGACGTGCCCGACGACCACGCCGCGCTCGCCGACGCGGTCGCGCGGCGCGGGTGGACGCGCGCGTCGACCGTCGACAACGACACGTTCGCGCTGCTGCGGGCCGGCACCGACCGCCCCGACGCGGTCGCCGTCGTCTGCGGCGCCGGCAGCAACTGCGTCGGCCGCTCGGCGGCGGGCCGCGTCGTGCGCTACCCGGCGCTCGGCTGGGAGACCGGCGACTGGGGCGGGGCGGACGCGCTCGGCTGCGAGGCGCTCTTCCTCGCCGCGCGGGCCGAGGACGGCCGCGGCGAGCCAACCGCGCTCTCCGCCGCGGTGCGCGTCCACTTCGGTGCGCCGTCCGCCGAGGCGGTCGGCATCGACGTGCACTACCGGCGGCTCGACCGCACGCGGCTCGGCGAGCTGGCGCCGTTCGTCGTCGACGCGGCGGCGGACGGCGACGCGGTCGCGCTCGGGCTCGTCGAGCGGCTCGCCGGCGAGCTCGCGCTCCTCGTCGAGCGCGCCTTCCGCGACCTCGGCGTCGACGCTGCGGACGTCGTACTGGGCGGCGGCATGCTGGCCGACGAGCACGGCTTCCTGGTCGAGCGGGTGGCCGGGCGCCTCCCCGCCGGTGCGGCGCCCGTCGTGCTGCGCGACCCACCCGTCCTCGGCGCGGCGCTCGCCGCGCTCGACGCGGTCGGCGCGGCCGACGCGGCGAAGGCGCGCCTCACGGAGGAGCTGCGTGCCCGCTGAGCTGCGCGTGTACCCGAGCCCGGACGCGCTCGGCGAGGCGCTCGCCGACGAGATCGCGGCTCGCCACGATGCGGGGACAGGCCCGTTCCTGCTCGGCTGTCCGGGCGGACGCAGCCTGCGCTCCACCTACCGCGCGCTCGCGCGCCGGCGGCCGCTCGAGCGGCTCGTGGTGGTGATGATGGACGAGTACGTCGGCGCGCCGCCCGACGCGCACTACAGCTGCGCGCGCTTCGCGCGCGACGAGATCGCCGGCCCGCTGGGCGTGCCGCCGGAGCGCGTCTGGCTGCCCGACCCGGACGATCCCGCCGGCTACGACGAGCGGATCGCGGCCGCGGGCGGGATCTGCCTCTTCCTGCTCGCCTCCGGCGCCTCGGACGGCCACGTCGCCTTCGTCCCGCCGGGCGCCGCGCGCGCCGGCCGTACCGCGGTGCTCGAGCTCGCCGCGACGACGCGCCGCGACAACCTCGCGACGTTCCCGGCGTTCCGGTCGCTCGAGGAGGTGCCGGAGCGCGGCGTCTCCGTCGGCCTCGCGACGATCGCCGACGCGCACTCGCTGCGTCTGGTCCTGCTCGGCGCGGGCAAGCGCGAGGCGGCACGCCGGCTGCTCGAGCTCGACGAATTCGACCCGTCGTGGCCGGCGAGCATCGTCCACGACCATCCCGACGCCGAGATCTGGGCGGACGCGGAGGCGGCCGGATGGCGGTGACCCTCGACGCGCTCGCGCGGCCGAGCGGCACGTTCCTGATGGTCGCGATGGACCAGCGCGAGTCGCTGCGCACGATGCTCGCGCAGCACCACGCCGACGCCGACCGCGAGCGCATGGTCCGGTTCAAGCTCGCGGTCGCTCGCGAGCTCGGCCCCTATGCGTCGGGGTTCCTGATCGACCGCCACTACGCCTACGAGGAGCTCGTGCGCGAGCGGCTGCTGCCGCCGACCTGCGGGCTGATCCTCGCCGCCGACGCGCTCGTCCAGCCGCCGGGCGGGATCGTCGAGGACACGGGCATCGACAACGAGGTCGACGCCGCGGCCGCGCGCGCCGCGGGCGTCGTCGCCCTGAAGCTGCTCGTGATCTGGCGCGACGACGACTTCCGCGACGACCGCGCCGGCATGGCCCGGCGCTTCGCCGAGCTCGCGCACGCGCACGACCTCCTCGCCGTGCTCGAGCCGGTCGTGCGAGACGTCGCCGACCGCGAGGCGGCGATCGTCGAGGCTGCCGCCGAGCTCTCGACCACCGGTTGCGACCTCTACAAGTGCGAGGTGCCGACGCACGGCGCCGGCGAGGCGGACGAGATCACCGCGTGGTGTCGCCGCATCGACGAGGTGGTGCCGTGCCCGTGGGTGGTGCTCTCGCAGGGCGTCGACGTCGAGCGCTTCCCGGCGGCGGTCGAGGCGGCGTGCCGCGGCGGCGCCTCCGGCATGCTCGCCGGCCGCGCGGTCTGGACGCCGACGCTCGCCGCCGACGACCCGGCGCAGGCGCTGCGCGACCACTCCGTGCCGCGCCTGCTCGAGCTCGCGGAGATCGTCGACCGCCACGGCCGCCCGTGGCGCGAGAAGGCGGTCGCGTGATCGGCGGCGTGATCGAGGGCTTCTACGGCCCGCCGTGGACGCACGCGGAGCGCCTCGACCTGCTGGCGTTCTGCGGCCGCGAGGGCCTCGGTCTCTGGGTGCACGCACCGAAGGACGACCCGTACCACCGCAAGCTGTGGCGCGAGCCGTACCCCGACGCGGAGCTCGAGCGGTTCGGTGAGCTCGCGGCGGCGGCGACGGCAAACGGTGTCGACTTCGCGTACGCGATCGCGCCGGGGCTCGACGTCTGCTACTCGCGCGACGCGGACTTCGAGACGCTGCTCCGGAAGTGCGAGCAGGTGCGCTCCGTCGGCGTGGGGAGCTTCCAGCTCCTCTGGGACGACATCGAGCACACGCTCTCGTGCCCGGAGGACGAGGCGCTGTACGGGCACGAGGAGCGGCCGTCCGCGGCCGCGCAGGCGCCGTTCACGAACCGCTTCGCGCGCGAGCTCGACCAGCCCGGCCCGCTCGTCGTGTGCCCGATCGGCTACGCGGGCACCGGCGACTCGCCGTACCGGCGCATCTTCGGGGAGCGGCTCGACCCGGAGATCGTCGTCTACTGGACCGGGCCCGAGGTCGTCTCGCTCGGCATCAACCGCGAGGCGCTCGACCAGACCGTCGTGCGCTTCCGCGGCCACGAGCTGATGCTGTGGGACAACTACCCCGTCAACGACTTCGACCCGGAGCGGCTGTTCCTCGCGCCGCTGCGCGGGCGCGACCCGCGGCTCGCGGAGGGGCGGCTGCGGGGGCTGGTGGCGAACGCGATGCTCCAGGCCGTGCCGTCGAAGCTGCCGCTCGCGACGATCGCCGACTGGGTGCGCGACCCGTGGTCGTACGACCCCGTCGCGTCGTTCGAGCGCGCGCTGCGCGACTACGGCGCCGAGGTGGTCGAGGCGCTGCGCGCGCTCGCGCCGGCGCCCGCCGAGGTCGAGCGCCCGGCCGACGTGGCCGGGCTCGTCGACGCGCTCGGGCTGGGCGTCGACGCGGCGGCGGCGCTCGCGCTGCTCGAGCCCTTCGCATGAGCGACGTGTGCGTCTACGGCGCCACCGCGGCCGGTGTCGCCGCGGCTGTCGGCGCGGCCGAGGCGGGCGCGACGACGACGCTCGTCGACCCCGGCTCGCACGTCGGCGGCATGGTCTCCGGCGGGCTCTCCTGGACCGACGTCGGCGACGAGCGCGCGCTCGGCGGCTTCGCGCGCCGCTTCTACGGCGACGTCGCGCGCCACTACGACGTGCCGCTCTGGGGCGTCAAGGGGCCCGAGCCGCACGTCGCCGAGGAGCTGCTCGGCCGCCTGCTGGGAGACGTCGACGTCCGGCTCGGGACGGACGAGCTGCCGGACGCGGCCGTGTACGTCGACGCCGGCTACGAGGGCGACCTGCTGCCCCGCCTCGGCGTCCCGTATGCGATCGGCCGCGAGCCGCGCGAGCTCTACGGCGAGTCGTGGGCGGGCCGCCAGCCCGCGTGGCGCCCCGGCAAGCACAACTTCGGCGCGACGCTCTCGCCGTTCGGCGAGGACGGTGCGCTGCTGCCGTACGTGCGCGAGCCCGAGCTCGACGAGCGCGGCTGGCCGGCGGAGCGGCTCGGCGAGGGCGACGGCGGGCTCCAGGCGTACCAGTTCCGCGTGTGCCTGACCGACCGGGAGGCGAACCGGCTGCCGCTCGACGCGCCGGCCGGCTACGACCCGGCGGCGTTCGAGCTGCTGCGCCGCCACCTGGCCGCCGCGCGGCCGCAGGCGCACGACCTGCTCGGGCTCGTCCCCGACCTGCTGCCGAACGGGAAGTGCGACGTGAACTCGATCGGCCCGTTCTCGCTCAACCTGCTGGACGGCTCGAACCGCGACTACCCGGACGGAGACGCGGCCGCACGGGCGCGCGTGCGCGAGCGCCACCTCGCGTACGCACAGGCGCTGCTCCACTTCCTGGCCCACGACGACGACGTCCCGGTGGACGTGCGCGCCGAGGTCGGGCGCTGGGGGCCGTGCGCGGACGAGTTCGTCGACACCGGCGGCTGGCCGCACCAGCTGTACGTCCGCGACGGGAGGCGCCTGCTCGGCGACTACGTGCTGCGCGAGTCGGACCTCGTGGACGCGCGCCTGCAGCCGGACGCGGTCGCGGTCGGCTCGTACAACATCGACATCCGGGAGGTCGAGCGCACGTGGCGCTACCTGCCGGAGTACGTGCGGCAGGCGGCGGTCTTCAACGAGGGCTACCTCTCCGTCGCGGTGCCGCCGTACCCGATCCCCTATCGCTCGCTGACGCCGAGGCGCGAGGACGCGACGAACCTGCTCGTGCCCGTCTGCCTCTCGGCGTCGCACGTCGCGTTCGGCTCCGTGCGGATGGAGCCGTCGCTGATGCTGCTTGGCCACGCCGCCGGGATCGCCGCCGCGCAGGCGGCGCGGCGCGGCGTCGCCGTGCAGGACGTCGACGTCGGCGAGCTCCAGGACGACCTACGAGAGGAAGGGCAGGTGCTTGGGCTGTGACGAACACGGTCTCATTCATGAGCGCGAACTACGTCGCGCGCGAGGTCGACTACTCGATGCACGGCTGGGGTCACGGCGACCGTGCGACGAACGAGGCGTTCCGGCCGCTCGACACGTACGCCGAGCGCCTCGGCGCCGTGCTCGCCGACGTGCGCGCGCTCGGCTTCGACGCCGTCGACATCTGGGGCGGCCACCTGAACCCCGAGTGGGCGACCGACGAGCACGTCGAGATCGCGTGCGCGCTGCTCGCGCAGCACGGCCTCGAGGTCGCGAGCTACGCCGTCTGGGTCGGGCCCGAGCAGTTCGAGCGCGCGTGCGAGATCTGCGGGCGGATCGGCGCGCCGCTGATCGGCGGGCACGCGCCCGTCGACGACCCGCGCCTGCCGTCGCTGCTCGCGGAGCACGGCGTCCGCATCGCGCTCGAGAACCACCCCGAGCGCACGCCGCAGGAGGTGCTCGACCGGATCGGCGGCCGCGACGGCGTCGGCGCGTGCATCGACACCGGCTGGTGGGGCACCCAGGGCTACGACGCCGCGCGCGCGATCGAGGAGCTGTGGCCGCACGTCTTCCACGTCCACCTGAAGGACGTGCTGGCGCTCGACGAGCCGCACGAGACCTGCCGGTGGGGCGACGGGATCGTCGACGTCCAGGGGTGCGTCCGCACCCTTCGGGAGCTCGGCTACACGGGGGCCCTCACCGTCGAGCACGAGCCCGAGACATACGACCCGACCGGGGACGTACGGGAGATGCGGGCCGAGCTCGAGGGGTGGTTGCGGTGAGGGTCGGGATCGTCGGCTGCGGCGTGATCGCCGCGCCGTACGCGAGCGCGATCGCGGCGACGGAGGGACTGGAGCTGGTGGCGGCGGCGGACGCGCTGCCCGAGCGTGCCGTCGAGCTGGTCGCCGAGCACGGCGGCACCGCGTACGACTCGGTCGCGGTCCTGCTCGGCGATCCGGAGGTCGAGACCGTCGTCAACCTGACTCCGGCGACCGCGCATGCCGAGGTGACGGCGGCCGCGCTCGAGGCGGGAAAGCACGTGCACTCGGAAAAGCCGCTCGCGCTGCGCTACGAGCGGGCGCGCGAGCTCGTCGAGCTGGCGCGCTCGCGCGGGCTCCTGCTCGGCTCGGCGCCGGCGACGCTGCTCGGGGAGGCGCAGCAGACGATGTGGAAGCTGCTGCGCGACGGCGCGGTCGGCCGCGTCCGCGTCGTCTACGCGGAGGCGAACTGGGGCCACATCGAGTCGTGGCACCCGACGCCGGCGACGATCTATGCCGCCGGCCCGGCAGCCGACGTCGGCGTCTACCCGCTCGCGATCCTGACGGCGATCTTCGGCCCTGCCCGCCGCGTGACGGCGTACGGGACGACGGTCGAGCCGGACCGTGTCGACAAGCGTGGCACGCCGTTCCGGATCGAGACGCCGGACCTGGTCGTCGCGGCGATCGAGCTCGAGGGCGGCGTGGTCGTCCGCCTGACGGCGTCGTTCTACGTCGGCCCGGGCAAGCAGCGGGGGCTCGAGGTGCACGGCGACGGCGGGATGCTGTACCTGCCGGCGTGGGGGGACTTCGACTCGCGCATCCAGCTGACGACGACGGGCAACGGCGACGACTACGCGGACGTGCCGCTGCTGCGCGAGCCGTACCGTGGGATCGACTGGGCGAGGCCGCTCGCCGACCTCGCGCAGGCGCTCGCGGAAGGACGGCAGCCGCGCGCGAGCGGCGAGCACGCCGCGCACCTCGTCGAGGTGCTCGACGCGATCGACGCCTCGCGGACGGGCGGAGGCGCCGTCGACGTCACGTCGTCGTTCGCGCAGCCGCCGCCCGTGGAGTGGGCGCAGTGACGGGCGAGCTCCGCTACGACACGCTCACCGGCGAGTGGGTGGGGATCGCCGGGTCGCGGCAGGGCCGGCCGAACCGACCGTCCGCCGACTGCCCCTTCTGCGTCGGCGGGCTCGAGGCGCCGGAGCCGTACGAGGTGAAGGCGTTCCCGAACCGCTGGCCGATGTTCGAGCCCGGCGACCCCGTCGAGCTCGACCCGGCCGCGGGCCACGTCCCCGCGCGCGGCGCCGCCGAGGTCGTCCTCTACTCGCCCGAGCACGACACGTCGCTGGCCTCGCTGGGACGCGCCGGGGTGCGGCGCGTCGTCGACCTGTGGGCGGAGCGGACGGCCGAGCTCGCGGCGCGCCCGGAGATCGGGTACGTGCTCGTGTTCGAGAACCGCGGCGCCGACGCGGGCGCGACGATCCCTCATCCGCACGGCCAGATCTACGCGTTCCCGTTCGTTCCGCCCGTGCCGGCGCGGGAGGCCGAGCAGGCGGCGCGCAACGGCTGCGCGCTCTGCGCGGAGGAGCCGGGCGAGCGGCTGGTCGCGGCGGCGGAGGGCTGGCGCGCGTGGGTGCCGTACGCCGCCGCGTACCCGTACGCGCTGCTGCTCGCTCCGGACGCGCACGTCCCCGGGCTGCCCGAGCTGGACGACGCCGGCCGCGACGGCCTCGCGGCGATGCTCGTCGACGCGCTCGGCCGGCTCGACCGGCTCTTCGACCGGCCGTTCCCGTACATGCTCTGGGTGCACTACGGCGTGCACGTGCACGTACACGTCGCGCCGCCGCGGCGAAGCGCCGACGTGATCCGCTACGTCGCCGCCGGCGAGGTCGGCAGCGGCGTCTACACGAACCCGGTGCTGCCGGAGGCGGCGGCCGCGGCGCTGCGCGGTACGGTGCAGGCGTGATCAGCGCGTCGGAGCACCGCGAGGCGCAGGCGTACGCGGCGGCCGAGCTGCTGGCGGCGGGGATCGTCCTGACGGAGGCGGAGCGCGACGCGATCGAGGTGGCGGACTTCGGCCTCGGCCGCCTGCGCGAGATCGGCCTGCAGCTGCTCGTCTACGTGAACACCGACCGGTACTGCGCGAAGGAGCTCGTCCTCTACCCGGGCCAGACGTGCCCCGAGCACCGGCACCCGCCGTTCGACGGCACGCCCGGCAAGGAGGAGACGTTCCGCTGCCGCCGCGGCAGCGTCGAGCTCGACGTCGCCGGCGAGCGCCTCGTGCTCCGTCCCGGCGACCAGGTGACGATCCCGCCGGACACGCTGCACTGGTTCCGCGCCGGCGACGAGGGCGCGGTCGTCTCCGAGTTCTCCTCGACGAGCCGCGACGAGCTCGACGTCTTCACCGACCCGCGCATCGTGCGCGCGCCGGTCGTCGAGAGCTGATGGCCCCGCTGCTCGGCGCGATCGCGGACGACGTCACCGGCGCGGCCGACCTCGCGAGCACGCTCGTCCGCGAGGGCATGCGCACCGTGCAGGTGGTCGGCGACCCGGCGGGCGTCGAGCTGCCGGACGCGGACGCCGTCGTCGTCGCGCTAAAGACGCGCACGGCGCCGGTCGAGCAGGCCGTCGGCGCCTCGCTGTCCGCCCTCGCCTTCCTGCGCGGCCTCGGCGTGCGCCAGGTGCTCCATAAGTACTGCTCGACCTTCGACTCGACGCCGGCGGGCAACATCGGCCCGGTCGCCGACGCGCTGCTCGACGAGCTCGGCGCGGAGCTGACCGTCGTCTGCCCGGCGTACCCCGAGAACCGGCGCACGGTCTACCAGGGGCACCTGTTCGTCGGCGACCGCCTGCTCTCGGAGTCGTCGATGGCGCACCACCCGCTGACGCCGATGACCGACGCCGACCTCGTGCGCGTGCTCGGCCGGCAGACGCCGCGCGAGGTCGGGCTCGTGCCGTACGACGTCGTCGCGGCCGGCGCGGACGCGATCGCGCGGCGGCTCGCGGAGCTGCGCGCCGCCGGCGTCTCCTACGCCGTCGTCGACGCGCTCGAGGACGTGCACCTGCGCGCGCTCGGCGCAGCGTGCGCCGACCTGCCGCTCGTCACGGGCGGCGCGGGCGTCGCGCTCGGCCTACCCGCGAACTTCCGCGCGCGCGGCGCCCTGCCCGAGCGCGAGCGCCCGGTCGCGCCCGTCGACGTCGACGGGCCTGCGGCCGTGCTGGCAGGCAGCTGCTCGCAGGCGACGAACGAGCAGGTCGAGCGGATGTCCGCGCGCTATCCCGCGATCAGGATCGAGGCGCTCGAGGCCGCCGAGCCGGGGCGTGCCGAGGCGGTCGCCGCCGAGGCGCTCGCCCGGGCCGGCGGAGGGCCGGTGCTCGTCTACTCGACGGCGTCCCCGGAGGAGGTGGCGCGCGTCCAGGAGCGGCTCGGCGTCGAGCGCTCGAGCGCCGCGGTCGAGGCACTGCTCGCGGACGTCGCGGCGCGCCTCGTCGAGGGCGGCGTGCGGCGCCTCGTCGTCGCGGGCGGCGAGACCTCGGCGGCCGTGCTCGAGGCGCTCGGCGTGCGCGCGCTCGCGGTCGGCGAGGCGATCGCCCCGGGGGTGCCGTGGCTCCGCTCGCTGGACGAGCCGCCGCTCGCGCTCGCGCTCAAGTCCGGCAACTTCGGCGGCCCCGACTTCTTCCTCGAGGCGGTGGCGTGAGCGAGGCGGAGCTCCGGAGCGAGCTCGTCGAGCTCGGCCGCTCGCTGCACGCACGCGGGCTCTCGCCCGGCACCTCGGGCAACCTGAGCGTGCGCTGCGACGACGGCTTCCTTGCGACGCCGACCAACGCGTCGCTCGGCGCGCTCGTCGCGGAACGGCTCTCGAAGCTCGACGCGGACGGTCGTCACGTGGACGGCGACCCGCCGACGAAGGAGGTGCCGCTGCACCTCGCGCTGTACGCGGAGCGGCCCGAGGCGCAGGCGGTCGTGCACCTGCACTCGACGCACGCGGTCGCGGCGGCCTGCCTCGCCGACGTCGACCCCGACGACGTGCTGCCGGCGCTGACGCCGTACTACGTGATGCGGGTCGGGCGGCTCGCGCTCGTCCCGTACGCGCGCCCCGGCGACGCGGGGCTCGCGGACGCCGTGCGCGAGCGCGCGCGGCTGACGCCGGCGCTGCTGCTCGCGAACCACGGCCCGATCGTCGCCGCCGCCACGCTGGCAGCCGCAGCCGCGGCCGCGGAGGAGATCGAGGAGACGGCGAAGCTGGCACTGCTCCTGCACGGGCGCGCGGTGCGCGCGCTCACGGACGATCAGGTCGACGAGCTGCGCTGAACGAGCTCGGCGACGCGCTGCATGCCGAGGCGCGGGCTCGAGAGGATCGGCACGCGCCGCTCCTCCTCCGGCAGCGTGTCGGCGACCCGCGCCATCGACGCCTGCGCCAGCACGACGACGTCCACCTGCTCGACGAGCGCGCGCAGGCCTCCGCGGACGAGCTCGTCGTGGCGGTCGCGGTCGCCGGCGGCGAGCGCGTCGAAGGCGCCGTCGCAGAGCTGCGCCGTCACCTCGACCGGGCGGCCGGCGACGGCTGCGCGCCGCTCGACGAGCTCGACCGTCGGGACGAGCGTCGTCGAGAGCGTCGCGAGCACGCCGATGCGCGACCCGATGCGCACCGCCTCGTCCGCCATCGGCTCGTCGATCCGCAGCACGGGCACGGGCGCGAAGCCCTCGCTCGCGTCGACCGCGGGCCCGATCGACGAGCAGGTGACGACGACCAGGTCTGCCCCGGCTTCGGCGGCGGACGTGACGTAGCCGAGCACGCGCCGCTTCGTCGCCGGCGTCAGCGCGCCCGTCGTGCGCGTGACGCCGAGCAGGCTCTCGTCGACGATGTGGAACACGGCGGTCCCTGGGATCAGCTCCTCGGCGAGCGCGCCGAAGGTCGGCGGCAGCCCGAGCACGGTGTGGACGAACGCGACGGTCATCACTCGCCACGGTAGCGCTCGTCGCCGCCGACCAGCACGCGCCGCACGTCGATCTCCTCGTCGACGACGACCACGTCGGCGCGTGCGCCGGGGGCGAGGCGGCCGATGTCGTCCCGCCGCGCCGCGCGCGCGGGCGTGCGCGTGGCCGCGTCGACGGCTTGCTCGAAGCCGAGCCCGAGCCGGAGCAGCGCGCGGACCGCCTCGGGCAGCGTCAGGACGCTCCCCGCGAGCACGCCGTCGAGGGTGCGCACGACGCCGCCGCGGACGGTGACCTCGACGTCGCCCATGCGCCAGTCGCCGTCCCCGGCGCCCGCGGCAGCGATCGCGTCGGTGACGAGCACGACGCGGCCCGCCGCCGCGCGCAGCGCGACGCGCGCGGCGTCGTCCTCGACGTGGTTGCCGTCGAGGATCAGCTCGACCGTGACGTCGTCGCGTGCGAGCGCGGCGCCGATCGCACCCGGGTCGCGGTGCGTGAACGGCCGCATCGCGTTGTAGAGGTGCGTGACGTGCGTCGCGCCGCGGTCGAAGGCGGCGTGCGCCTGCTCGGCATTCGCGTCGGTGTGCCCGCAGGCGGCGATGACGCCGCGCGCCGTCAGCGCGTCGACGAGCTCGAGCGCGCCGGGCAGCTCCGGCGCGAGCGTGACGTGCGCAACGGGCCCGGCTGCGAGCAGGCGGTCGAGGACGCTGCGGTCGGGGTCGAGCCGGGCGGAGGCGGGGTGCATGCCGAGGCGCTCGCGCGAGAGGAACGGCCCCTCGAGGTGGCACCCGAGGACGCGCGGCCCGACGTCCGTGCCCGGGAGCTCGCGCAGCGATCCCTCCAGGTGCTCGACCGGGGCGGTGACGAACGTCGGCTGGAACGCGGTGACGCCGGTCGCGAGGAGCGCCTCGCCGGCGCGCCGGTAGCCGTCCGTGTCGGCGCCGGCGAAGTCGACACCGCCGAAGCCGTGCACGTGCAGGTCGACAAAGCCGGGCACGGCGATCCCGTCGCCCGGGCCGGGGAGCCCGACCTCGGCGACGCGGCCGTCCACGATCTCGACGTCGCCGGGCACCAGCCGGCCCTCGACGAGCGCTGCCTCGACGCCGAGCCTCACGGCGCCACGCTAGCGAACGCCCGACCCGGTCTCCGGCGCTATCGTCGGGGCAGCATGGCCGACTGGAACCAGGAGATCATCGACGAGTTTCGCGCCAATGAGGGCCGCGTGGGCGGCCCGTTCGAAGGCAAGACGCTGCTGCTGCTCCACCACCGCGGCGCGAAGACCGGCATCGAGCGGGTGAACCCGGTCGCCTACCAGCGCCTGTCGGACGACTCGGTCGCGATCTTCGCGTCGAAGGGCGGCGCGCCGACGAATCCCGACTGGTACCACAACGTGATCGCGAATCCCGACGTGACGGTCGAGATCGGGACGGACACGTTCCCCGCGCGGGCGCGTGTGGCGGCCGGCGAGGAGCGGAACCGGATCTGGGAGCGGCAGAAGCAGGCCTGGCCCGGCTTCGCCGAGTACGAGGAGAAGGTGGAAGGGATCCGCGAGATCCCCGTGCTCGTGCTCGAGCAGGCCTGACGCCCCGAGCACAGCGAGCGGCCTGATCCCTCGTTCGAGGGATTTGATCGGGTCCCCCGAGTGGTCAAGGTTGACGCGGGACCCCCAGGGGTGCGGGCTGCACCCGACACTGCGGCGACTAACGTCGGAAAGGCGGTCAGGGAGATGAGGGCAAACTCGTTGCGGCGTGCGTTCGTGCGCGCGCTCGTGCTGGCGGTGCTGGTTGCGGGGGTGACGCTCGCGCTCGGGTCCGCGGCGTTCGCCTCGGGGCCGACGGCGCTCGGCGTCTCGGGGTGGCAGGTCTACTCCAACACCACCATCTATCCGAACCCCACTGCCGGGGTTCACAGCCACGGCTACCAGGGCGAGTACGCTGCGTCGCCGGCGATCCCGTCGCAGAGCGATCCCGGCTGGGCGAACTGCGGCCCGTCCTCCCCGCTGCGGTCGAGCCCGTACGCGCCGACGCTCCCGCTCTGCCCGAGCGCGACGACGATCGGGATGGGGGTCGGCTCGATCCTGCCGGGCTGCTGGAGCAACCTGAACTTCACGTACTTCCAGGCGCTCGTCAGCATCCCCGCCGGGACGACGATCTCGCAGTTCAGCGTCAACATGAGCGGCGCCGACGACGGCGCGCGCATCTCGCTCGTCAACTCGCTCTACCCGGGCGGCGTCACGCCCTCGGACGGGTACATCTTCCTGGGCGGGGCGCAGGCGACCGGCAACCTCGCGTCGTTCGTGGCCCCGGGCGAGGTCAACCGCGTGGTCATCACGCAGGTCGACGACTGCGCCGTCGGCAACAACCTCAACTCGGCGCAGGTCTTCCTGAACGGCACGGTGATCCCGCCGGACACGACGCCGCCGACCGACGCTCCGGTCGTCTCGCCGGCCGCGAACGGCGCCGGCTGGAACAGCTCGGACGTCACGGTCGACTGGCACTGGACCGACAGCGGCTCCGGCGTCGACCCGGCGCACTGCACGCAGACCTCGACCTCGTCGGGCGAGGGGACGCTCATGCTCACCTCGTCGTGCCAGGACAACGCCGGCAACTCGGCGTCCGACTCGAGGACGGTCAAGGTCGACAAGACGGCGCCGGCGGACAGCCCGGTGGTGTCGCCCGCTCCGAACGGGGCCGGCTGGAACACCTCCGACGTGACGGTGAACTGGCACTGGACGGACGGCGGCTCGGGGATCGACCCGTCGAGTTGCACGCAGACGAGCGCGTCGTCGGGTGAGGGGGCGATCACGCTTTCCTCGACGTGCACCGACCTGGCGGGCAACAGCGCGTCGGATTCCGTGACGGTGCACGTCGACAAGGCTGCGCCGACCGACGCCCCCGTCGTCACGCCGGCCGCCAACGCGAGCGGCTGGAACAAGGGCGACGTGTCGGTCGCCTGGCACTGGACGGATGGCGGCTCGGGCATCGACCCGTCGAGCTGCACGCAGTCCTCGACCTCGTCGGGCGAGGGCACGATCACGCTCTCCTCGACCTGCGCCGACCTGGCGGGCAACAGCGCGTCGGACTCGGTGACGGTGAAGGTCGACAAGACGGCGCCGACTGACGCCCCCGTCGTCTCGCCGGCCGCGAACGGGAACGGTTGGAACAGCGGCAACGTGTCGGTCGCCTGGAACTGGACCGACGCGGGCGGGTCGGGGATCGACAGCTCGAGCTGCACGCAGTCGAGCACCTCGTCGGGCGAGGGCACGATCACGCTCACCTCGACCTGCGCCGACCTCGCGGGCAACAGCGCGTCCGACTCGGTGACGGTGAAGGTCGACAAGACGGCGCCGACCGACAGCCCGGTCGTCACCCCCGCTGCGAACGGCGCCGGCTGGAACAACACGGATGTGACCGTCGCCTGGCACTGGGCCGACGGGGGCTCGGGGATCGACCCGTCGAGCTGCACGCAGACGAGCGTGTCGTCGGGCGAGGGCACGATCACGCTCACCTCGACGTGCGCCGACCTGGCGGGCAACAGCGCGTCGGACTCGGTGACGGTGAAGGTCGACAAGACGGCGCCGGTCGTGAGCTACTCCGGCAACGCCGGCAGCTACGCGGTCGACCAGTCGGTCTCGATCGGCTGCTCGGCGACCGACGCTCTCTCCGGCATCGCGTCGAGCACCTGCGCGAGCGTCTCCGGGCCGGCGTGGTCGTTCGGGCTCGGCTCGCACACGTTCTCGGCGTCCGCGACCGACAAGGCGGGCAACACGGGCTCGGGCTCGACCACCTTCGCGGTGACGGTCGACGCGACGAGCCTGTGCGGGCTCGTGAAGCAGTTCTCGACGAAGGCCGGGATCGCGAACAGCCTCTGCGCGAAGCTGGACGCGGCCGCCGCAGCAGCCGCGCGCGGTCAGGCGGCGACGAAGGCGAACATCCTCGGCGCCTTCGACAACGAGGTCGCTGCGCAGTCCGGCAAGGCGCTGACGGCTGCGCAGGCGAAGCTGCTGACGCAGCTCGCCGCGGCTCTGTAGCACCTCGGTGGAGCGGAGGGGCCGGCACAGCCGGCCCCTCCGGT